>NZ_JACYVY010000014.1:0-51770 GCF_017151825.1 Staphylococcus sp. EG-SA-18 | reverse complement strand
TCAACGAGCTGTACATTATAAAATACATATCAAAAAAGCTGATTTCTATCAAATAATTAATAGAAAACTGCTTTTTTAAATTGCCTAAGAACTTAATATCCCAGCCTGCTTTCCTAATTTTTAATGTCAAAACATAGTAGTTTATCAAGTATTGAGTGAGTAACATTAGATTTAATGTAATATGCTTACTTTTTTTATTAGCAGGTGTAAGCTATAATATAAAGAGTTGTCTCATGGACGATTGATTGGAGGAACGAAAATGCACAAAAAATATTTTATTGGCACTTCCATTTTAATAGCAGTATTTGTCGTTATATTTGACCAAGTTACTAAATATATTATAGCTACTACAATGAAAATTGGAGATTCATTTGAAGTGATACCGCACTTTTTAAACATAACATCACATCGAAATAATGGTGCTGCATGGGGAATATTGAGTGGAAAAATGACATTTTTCTTTATTATTACCATTATTATATTAATAGCCTTAGTATATTTCTTTATTAAAGATGCTCAATATAATTTGTTTATGCAAGTTGCTATTAGTTTACTTTTTGCAGGTGCACTTGGAAACTTTATTGATAGAATTTTAACAGGAGAAGTTGTTGACTTTATTGATACAAATATTTTTGGTTATGATTTTCCAATATTTAATATCGCAGATTCAAGTTTAACAATTGGTGTAATATTAATTATTATTGCCTTATTAAAGGATACTTCCAATAAAAAGGAGAAGGAGGTTAAGTAATGGAGACTTATGAATTTAACATTACAGATAAAGAACAAACAGGTATGCGTGTAGATAAGTTGCTGCCTGAATTAAATAGTGATTGGTCTCGTAACCAGATACAAGATTGGATTAAAGCAGGTTTAGTCGTTGCAAACGATAAAGTTGTTAAATCTAATTATAAAGTGAAACTTAATGATCATATAGTTGTCACTGAAAAAGAAGTGGTTGAAGCTGATATTCTACCTGAAAATTTAAATTTAGATATTTATTATGAAGATGACGATGTTGCAGTTGTATATAAAACGAAAGGCATGGTAGTTCATCCATCACCAGGGCATTATACCAATACATTAGTTAATGGTTTAATGTATCAAATTAAAAATTTGTCAGGTATTAATGGAGAAATTCGTCCAGGTATTGTTCACCGTATAGATATGGATACTTCTGGTTTATTAATGGTTGCTAAAAATGATATTGCTCATCGTGGGCTTGTAGAACAATTAATGGATAAATCTGTTAAAAGAAAATATATCGCTTTAGTTCACGGGAATATTCCTCATGATTACGGTACAATCGATGCGCCAATTGGTAGAAACAAAAATGATCGTCAATCTATGGCTGTTGTTGATGATGGTAAGGAAGCAGTGACACATTTTAACGTACTAGAACATTTTAAAGATTATACGCTTGTTGAATGTCAACTTGAAACAGGACGTACGCATCAAATCCGTGTGCACATGAAATATATTGGCTTCCCATTAGTTGGTGATCCAAAGTATGGACCGAAAAAGACATTGGATATTGGTGGTCAAGCTCTACATGCTGGACTTATTGGATTCGAACATCCAGTAACAGGTGAATATATTGAAAGACATGCTGAATTACCACAAGACTTTGAAGATTTATTAGATACAATTCGAAAAAGAGATGCATAATTGTGTTGTGCTATAATTACGATAACATTATTATGTAAACTATAAGTATTTATCGTTTTCGTTTTTTTAAAATGAAAACACATTATAAAATAGATTAAGGTTAACATTTTTACTGAGATCGGTTAATTTTTCAATATAGATTGACAAAGCGCCTGATTAGTATTATCCTTATAACAGTTTAAGTACAACATAAAGAGTCTTTAATTGAGCGTCCAGAGAGACGTCAAAGACATGAAAATATAGATATATACTAAAATGATCATAACACTTTCACATATGCAAGAATAAGTAGTAATACTACGATTCTTCTATGTAAATAGGCTGATTGTATATACTAAACCTCATGTCGATATTAAAGACATGAGGTTTTTTGTTTCTAAATTTTGAAAGGGTGAGAATATGTCTGAACGTATCATAATGGATGATGCCGCAATACAACGTACAGTGACGAGAATCGCTCACGAAATTTTGGAGTATAACAAAGGTACTGATAATTTAATTCTTTTAGGTATCAAAACAAGAGGTGAATATTTAGCGAATCGTATACAAGATAAAATTCATCAAATTGAGCAACAACGTATACCTACTGGAACAATTGATATTACATACTTTAGAGATGATATAGAGCACATGTCATCACTTACGACAAAAGACGCAATAGACATCGACACAGATATTACAGATAAAGTAGTCATCATTATTGATGATGTGCTGTATACTGGTCGAACGGTTCGTGCTTCACTTGATGCTATTTTGCTAAATGCTAGACCTATTAAAATTGGTTTAGCTGCTTTGGTTGATCGAGGACATCGTGAGTTACCAATTCGAGCAGATTTTGTTGGTAAAAATATACCTACTTCTAAAGAGGAAACGGTAAGTGTCTATTTAGAAGAAATGGATCAAAGAAATGCAGTTATAATTAAATAATACCCCTTTTAATTCAGTACGAGAGACTGAAAAAGGTGGGGGAGTTGAATGATAAATAAGTTTTCATATGCTTGTTTATCTAATAATACCCTCATGTTCGACAACTATAAGTCAATTTCTATGGACGAAAATGACTTGTAGCAACTTGTCACACTTTTTGTCTCTTTACATATACTGATGTAAAGAGATTTTTTTATTATCGGAGGAAATGAATATTATGCAAAATGATGAAATGTTTGAACGAACAGTAAAACCTGTACTAGATGTAAATGAAAAACCACAACCAGCGCAATGGGCATTTTTAAGCTTACAACATTTATTTGCGATGTTTGGCGCAACAGTACTAGTACCATTCTTAACAGGATTACCAATATCCGCAGCGTTACTAGCTTCGGGAATCGGTACATTACTTTATATCTTAATAACGAAGGCGCAAATACCAGCATACTTGGGATCTAGCTTTGCATTTATCACGCCAATTATCACGGGATTAAGTACGCATAGCTTAGGAGACATGCTTGTAGCATTATTCATGAGTGGTGTTATGTACGTCATCATCGGGATTCTAATCAAATTAAGTGGGACAGCATGGTTAATGAAATTATTACCACCAGTTGTTGTTGGACCAGTCATCATGGTAATTGGTTTAAGCTTAGCGCCTACTGCAGTCAATATGGCAATGTATGAAAATCCTGGAGATATGAAAGGTTACAATATCAGTTTCTTAATTGTTGCAATGATAACCTTGCTTGTAACAATAGTCGTTCAAGGATTTTTTAAAGGATTCCTATCTTTAATTCCAGTACTTGTAGGTATTATCGTAGGTTATGTGGTAGCGATTTTTATGGGGATTGTGAAATTTGATGCAATTATGTCAGCAAAATGGATAGATTTCCCTCATATTTATCTGCCATTTAAAGATTATGTACCTTCATTTCACTTAGGACTTGTACTGGTAATGATTCCGATTGTGTTTGTAACAGTAAGTGAACATATTGGGCACCAAATGGTATTGAATAAAATCGTAGGTAGAAACTTCTTTGAAAAGCCAGGACTTGATAAATCAATCATTGGTGATGGTGTTTCTACAATGTTTGCCAGTATTATTGGTGGACCACCAAGTACAACATACGGTGAAAATATCGGTGTATTAGCGATTACCAGAATATACAGTATTTACGTCATTGGTGGTGCAGCAGTTATAGCAATTGTTTTAGCATTCATTGGTAAGTTCACTGCATTAATTTCTTCTATACCTACACCAGTTATGGGAGGAGTATCTATATTACTTTTCGGTATTATTGCAGCAAGTGGCTTAAGAATGCTAGTTGAAAGCAAAGTAGATTTTGCGAACAATCGAAATTTAGTTATAGCTTCAGTAATTTTAGTTGTAGGTATCGGTAATTTAGTATTTAACTTAAAAGAAATTGGTATCAACCTTCAAATTGAGGGGATGGCATTAGCTGCACTTTCAGGAATTATTTTGAACTTAATCTTACCTAAAGAGAAAAAACAAAACAATTAAGATTTACAAATTAAGGAGGGCGCTTTTATGAATCATTTATTATCAATGGAACATTTATCTACAGATCAAATATACAAACTTATCCAAAAGGCAAGTCAATTTAAATCTGGTGAACGTCAACTACCAAACTTTGAAGGGAAATATGTCGCAAATTTATTCTTTGAAAATTCTACTCGAACAAAATGTAGTTTTGAAATGGCAGAACTTAAGCTAGGGTTAAAAACGATTAGCTTTGAAACATCAACATCATCTGTTTCAAAAGGTGAATCTTTATATGACACATGTAAAACTTTAGAAAGTATTGGCTGTGATTTATTAGTCATTAGACATCCGTTTAATAACTACTATGAAAAATTAGCGAATATTAACATCCCAATTGCGAATGCTGGTGATGGTAGTGGACAACATCCAACACAAAGTTTACTTGATTTAATGACGATATATGAAGAATATGGATATTTTGAAGGCTTGAATGTATTGATTTGTGGAGACATTAAAAATTCACGTGTCGCACGTAGTAATTACCATAGTTTAAAAGCATTAGGTGCAAACGTAATGTTTAATAGCCCAAATGCTTGGATTGATGATTCTTTAGAAGCACCTTATGTAAATATAGATGATGTTATAGAAACAGTAGATATAGTTATGTTATTAAGAATTCAACATGAAAGACATGGGCTTGCAGAAGAAACTAGATTTGCAGCAGATGATTATCATCAAAAGCATGGCTTAAATGAAGTGCGCTATAACAAATTACAAGAACATGCTATTGTTATGCATCCGGCACCTGTGAATAGAGGAGTAGAAATACAAAGCGATTTAGTAGAAGCTTCAAAATCAAGAATTTTTAAGCAAATGGAAAATGGCGTTTACTTAAGAATGGCAGTCATTGATGAATTATTAAAATAGGTAAGGGGACGAAAATGATGAAATTAATTAAAAACGGTAAAGTATTACAAAATGGCGAATTACAACAAGCAGATATTTTAATTGATGGTAAGGTAATTAAACAAATTGCACCTGCAATTGAACCAAGCAATGGTGTTGACATCATAGATGCGAAAGGTCACTTTGTGTCACCTGGATTTGTCGATGTTCATGTTCATTTACGTGAACCTGGTGGTGAATATAAAGAGACAATTGAAACTGGTACTAAAGCTGCTGCTAGAGGCGGATTTACAACTGTATGTCCAATGCCTAACACAAGACCGGTACCAGATTCTGTAGAACATTTTGAAGCTTTACAAAAATTAATCGATGACAATGCTCAAGTACGTGTATTACCTTATGCTTCAATTACAACACGTCAATTAGGTAAAGAATTGGTTGATTTCCCAGCACTAGTAAAAGAAGGTGCCTTTGCGTTTACAGATGACGGTGTAGGAGTACAAACTGCAAGCATGATGTATGAAGGTATGATTGAAGCTGCAAAAGTAAACAAAGCCATCGTAGCACACTGTGAAGATAATTCATTAATCTATGGTGGTGCAATGCATGAAGGGAAACGCAGTAAAGAGTTAGGTATACCAGGTATTCCAAACATTTGTGAATCTGTTCAAATCGCAAGAGATGTACTATTAGCTGAAGCAGCAGGTTGTCATTATCATGTATGTCATGTTTCTACTAAAGAAAGTGTTAGAGTCATTCGTGATGCTAAACGCGCAGGCATTCATGTTACAGCTGAAGTTACACCACATCATTTATTGTTAACAGAAGATGATATTCCTGGTAATAATGCCATTTATAAAATGAATCCACCATTGAGAAGTACTGAAGATAGAGAGGCTTTGTTAGAAGGGTTACTAGACGGTACAATTGATTGTATCGCAACAGACCATGCACCACATGCACGTGATGAAAAAGCGCAACCAATGGAAAAAGCACCATTCGGAATTGTTGGTAGTGAAACAGCATTCCCATTATTATATACGCATTTTGTAAAAAATGGTGATTGGACATTACAACAATTAGTAGATTACTTAACAATTAAACCATGTGAGACATTTAATTTAGAATACGGCACATTAAAAGAAAATGGTTATGCAGATTTAACAATCATTGATTTAGATAGTGAACAAGAAATTAAAGGAGAAGATTTCTTATCAAAAGCAGATAATACACCATTTATCGGCTATAAAGTTTATGGAAATCCGATCTTAACAATGGTTGAAGGCGAAGTTAAATTTGAGGGGGATAAATAATATGCAAAGCAAACGTTATCTAGTGTTAGAAGACGGTTCTTTTTACGAAGGCTACCGTTTAGGATCTGATAACTTAACTGTAGGAGAAATTGTATTTAATACAGCGATGACAGGTTATCAAGAAACTATTTCAGATCCATCATATACAGGTCAGATCATTACTTTTACGTATCCATTAATCGGTAATTATGGTATCAATAGAGACGATTTTGAATCATTAGTACCTACATTAAACGGTATTGTAGTGAAAGAAGCGAGTGCGCATCCAAGTAATTTTAGACAACAAAAGACACTTCATGACGTTTTAGAATTGCATCAAATTCCAGGGATTGCAGGTGTTGATACAAGAAGTATTACGCGTAAAATTCGACAACACGGTGTGTTAAAAGCTGGTTTTACTGATCGAAAAGAAGATATTGATCAACTTGTCAAACATTTACAACAAGTAGAATTACCTAAAAACGAAGTAGAAATCGTTTCGACTAAAACACCGTATGTTTCGACAGGTAAGGATCTAAGTGTCGTACTTGTAGACTTTGGTAAGAAGCAAAATATTGTTCGAGAATTAAACGTCAGAGGTTGTAACGTCACAGTTGTACCATATACAACTACTGCCGAAGAAATTTTAGCAATGGCTCCAGATGGCGTTATGCTATCAAACGGACCAGGTAATCCTGAAGTTGTAGAATGTGCGATTCCAATGATTCAAGGAATTTTAGGGAAAATTCCGTTCTTTGGTATCTGTCTAGGACATCAACTTTTTGCATTATCTCAAGGAGCAAGCTCATTTAAAATGAAGTTTGGTCATCGTGGTGCGAACCATCCAGTTAAAAATTTAGAGACTGGAAAAGTTGATATTACGAGTCAAAACCATGGATATGCAATAGATATAGATTCGTTAAAAAGTACTGATTTAGAAGTTACTCATCTTGCATTAAATGATGGTACTGTAGAAGGTTTAAAACATAAAACATTACCAGCATTTTCTGTTCAATACCATCCTGAAGCAAATCCAGGACCGTCAGATTCAAACTATCTATTTGATGATTTTGTAGCAATGATGACTAATTTTAAGGAAAAGGAGCGTCATATCAATGCCTAAACGTAATGATATCAAAACAATTTTAGTAATAGGGTCTGGGCCAATTATCATAGGTCAAGCAGCTGAATTTGATTATGCTGGAACACAAGCATGTCTAGCTTTAAAAGAAGAGGGATATCGAGTTATTCTTGTAAATTCAAATCCAGCGACAATCATGACTGATAAGGAAATTGCGGATAAAGTATATATCGAACCGTTAACTCATGATTTTATAGCGCGAATTATACGTAAAGAGCAACCTGACGCTTTACTTCCAACTTTAGGTGGTCAAACAGGTTTAAACATGGCGATTCAACTACACGAAAGTGGTGTGCTTCAAGATAATAACGTCCAATTATTAGGAACTGAGCTAACATCAATTCAACAAGCAGAAGACCGTGAAATGTTTAGAACATTAATGAATGATTTAAACGTTCCTGTACCAGAGAGTGACATTGTAAATACAGTAGAGCAAGCCTTTAAATTCAAAGAGCAAGTGGGATACCCGCTAATTGTTAGACCGGCATTTACGATGGGTGGTACCGGAGGCGGTATTTGTCATAATGATGAAGAATTACATGAAATCGTCTCAAATGGTCTTCATTATAGTCCAGCAACGCAATGTTTATTAGAAAAATCTATCGCAGGTTTTAAAGAAATCGAATACGAAGTAATGCGTGATAAAAACGATAATGCCATCGTTGTATGTAACATGGAAAATATTGATCCAGTTGGTATTCATACTGGCGATTCAATTGTTGTGGCTCCTAGTCAAACATTATCAGATGTTGAGTATCAAATGTTACGTGATGTTTCATTAAAAGTTATTCGAGCTTTAGGTATCGAAGGTGGTTGTAATGTTCAATTAGCATTAGACCCCCATTCATTCGATTATTATATTATAGAAGTAAATCCGCGTGTATCACGTTCATCAGCGTTAGCTTCAAAAGCAACAGGATATCCTATTGCAAAATTAGCTGCTAAAATCGCGGTTGGTCTAACATTAGATGAAATGTTAAATCCAATTACAGGAACATCTTATGCAGCGTTTGAACCAACTTTAGACTATGTGATTTCAAAAATACCAAGATTTCCTTTTGATAAATTTGAAAAAGGAGAACGAGAGCTTGGCACACAAATGAAAGCAACAGGTGAAGTTATGGCCATTGGTCGAACTTACGAAGAATCATTGTTAAAAGCAATTCGATCACTTGAGTATGGTGTGCATCACTTAGGATTACCAAATGGTGAAAGCTTCGATCTTGATTATATTAAAGAACGTATTTCACACCAAGATGATGAACGATTATTTTTCATCGGCGAAGCAATTAGAAGAGGCACAACATTAGAAGAAATTCATAATATGACTCAGATTGATTACTTCTTCTTACACAAGTTCCAAAACATTATTGATATTGAGCATCAACTAAAAGAGCATCAAGGTGATTTAGAATATCTTAAATATGCAAAAGATTATGGATTTAGTGATAAAACAATAGCGCATCGCTTTAATATGACGGAAGAAGAAGTATATCAATTGCGTATGGAAAATGATATTAAACCTGTTTACAAGATGGTTGATACTTGCGCAGCTGAATTTGAATCTTCAACACCATATTATTATGGTACATACGAAACTGAAAATGAATCCATAGTTACTGACAAAGAAAAAATCTTAGTATTAGGCTCTGGACCAATTCGAATCGGCCAAGGTGTAGAATTTGACTATGCGACAGTTCACGCCGTTTGGGCAATTCAAAAAGCAGGGTACGAAGCGATAATTGTGAATAACAATCCAGAAACAGTTTCAACAGACTTCTCAATTTCTGACAAATTATACTTTGAACCTTTAACTGAAGAAGATGTGATGAATATCATTAATTTAGAAAAACCTAAAGGTGTCGTTGTACAATTTGGAGGACAAACAGCGATTAATTTAGCAGACAAATTGGCTAAACATGGTGTTAAAATACTTGGTACTTCACTAGAAAATCTAAATCGTGCTGAAGATAGAAAAGAATTTGAAGCACTATTAAGAAAAATTAACGTGCCACAGCCACAAGGGAAAACAGCTACATCACCTGAGGAAGCATTAGCGAATGCTGCAGAAATCGGATATCCGGTTGTAGTAAGACCTTCTTATGTATTAGGTGGTCGCGCAATGGAAATTGTAGACAATGACAAAGAGTTAGAAAACTATATGACCCAGGCTGTAAAAGCGAGTCCGGAACATCCGGTACTAGTCGATAGATATTTAACTGGTAAAGAAATTGAAGTTGATGCGATTTGTGATGGAGAAACGGTCATTATTCCAGGAATAATGGAACATATTGAACGTGCTGGTGTGCATAGTGGTGACTCAATCGCTGTATATCCACCACAAACTTTGACAGAAGACGAGTTAGCAACACTTGAGGACTATACTATAAAATTAGCTAAAGGTTTAAACATCATTGGCTTAATCAACATTCAATTCGTTATAGCTCACGATGGTGTGTATGTTTTAGAAGTAAATCCACGTTCTAGTAGAACGGTACCATTCTTAAGTAAAATTACTGATATTCCAATGGCACAATTAGCTATGCGAGCAATCATTGGGGAAAAACTAACAGATATGGGTTATCAAGAAGGGGTTCAACCATATGCTGAGGGTGTCTTTGTGAAAGCACCGGTATTTAGTTTCAATAAATTGAAAAATGTTGATATTACTTTAGGACCTGAAATGAAGTCAACAGGTGAAGTGATGGGGAAAGATACTACATTAGAAAAGGCGTTATTCAAAGGGTTAACAGGTAGTGGTGTTGAAGTTAAAGATCACGGTACAGTATTAATGACCGTCAGTGACAAAGATAAAGAGGAAGTTGTTAAATTGGCACAACGCTTAAATGAAGTTGGCTATAAAATTTTAGCAACGTCTGGAACAGCTAATAAATTAGCTGAGTATGACATACCTGCAGAAGTAGTAGGCAAAATTGGTGGCGAAAATGATTTATTAACACGTATTCAAAATGGTGATGTTCAAATCGTTATAAATACAATGACTAAAGGTAAAGAAGTAGAAAGAGATGGCTTCCAAATTAGACGTACTACAGTTGAAAATGGTATTCCATGTTTGACATCTTTAGATACAGCTAATGCCTTAACGAATGTAATTGAAAGTATGACATTTACAATGCGTCAAATGTAAATCAATCAAACTGTATCGGTGGGGCTGTAATTAACCATTTACTTAAAGAAGTTTATATTACAGCCTCATTATTTTAATGAATTTCTTAATATAAAGGGAGACATATATGATGAAAGATTTACCAATTATTGCATTAGATTTTGAATCAAAAGAAAAAGTAAATCAATTTTTAGATTTATTTGATGAATCATTATTCGTAAAAGTAGGTATGGAACTTTTTTATCAAGAAGGTCCTCAATTAATTAATGAGATAAAAGAAAGAGGCCATGATGTATTTTTAGATTTAAAATTGCATGATATTCCTAATACAGTAGGTAAGGCGATGGAAGGACTAGCTAAATTGAATGTTGATCTGGTAAATGTTCATGCTGCTGGTGGCGTAAAAATGATGTCTGAGGCCATTAAAGGATTAAGAAAACATAATCAACATACAAAAATTATTGCAGTAACACAGCTTACGTCAACAACAGAAGACATGTTACGACACGAACAAAATATACAAACATCGATTGAAGAGGCCGTTTTAAATTATGCCAAGTTAGCAAATGCAGCTGGTTTAGATGGCGTTGTTTGTTCACCTCTTGAAAGTCGTATGTTGACTGAAAAGTTAGGTACATCATTTTTAAAAGTAACACCAGGTATTAGACCTAAAGGTGCATCTCAAGATGACCAACACCGTATTACGACACCGGAAGAAGCAAGACAGCTTGGTTCGACGCATATTGTAGTCGGTAGACCGATTACACAAAGTGACAATCCAGTCGAAAGTTATCATAAAATTAAAGAAAGTTGGTTAGTATAATGGCTAAAGAAATTGCAAAATCATTATTAGATATTGAAGCTGTAACATTATCACCAAATGATTTATATACATGGAGTTCAGGTATTAAATCACCGATTTACTGTGATAACCGTGTTACGTTAGGTTATCCTTTAGTTCGAGGCGCAATCCGCGATGGTTTAATTAACTTAATTAAAGAACACTTTCCTGAAGTAGAAGTTATTTCTGGTACTGCAACAGCTGGTATTCCACATGCAGCTTTTATTGCTGAAAAATTAAAATTACCAATGAATTATGTTCGTTCATCAAATAAGAGTCATGGTAAGCAAAATCAAATCGAAGGTGCTAAAAGTGAAGGTAAAAAAGTAGTTGTGATAGAAGATTTAATTTCGACAGGGGGATCTTCAGTCACAGCAGTTGAAGCCTTAAAACTAGCAGGTGCAGAAGTATTAGGTGTTGTAGCTATCTTTACTTACGGTTTGAAAAAAGCAGATGATACATTTAGCAATATTCAACTACCTTTTTACACTTTAAGTGATTACAGTGAATTAATTGAAGTAGCTGAAAATGAAGGTAAAATTTCTAGTGAAGATATCCAAACATTAGTTGAATGGAGAGACAACTTAGCATAATATAGACACTAGAAGGAGGAATTCAACAAATGAATGACAAAACATCTAATGATTTATATGGGAAGATAAAACATTGTAACGAATTTATCAATCATTCAAATGATTCCAATCTATCTAGTAGTCACGATGTCGACGAAAGTTCAACGAAGCAAAAACATATAAAAAATAAAACAACTATAGACCATAATGATGATTTATTTAAACATGTAAAGGATATATTACGTAAACAAGGACAAATTTAAAAACAAAAAAGCTATAGTGTTTAATATCAGGGGCTGCTTAACCGCATCCGAATATTACAAACACTATAGCTTTTATTATATAAAAAATTTATTAGCGGATAATTAACTTTATTAAAATCCAACCAATTAAGAATACGAGTAATAGGACTAATACTGGAATCACATAATGTAACATAACGTCCCTCCTTTAACTTAATTTTAATTGTAATCAAATTTGACAATAAGTCAAAACATTAATACCTATGATAAGTATCATTTATTAACATATGTATCATATTTTTAATCTTGCGTAATTTTTATCGTTAACTATGTGATTTAATCAACAGGCCAATAAGACGTTTGTCATTCGTGCACATAACGGTACGACGCGCTTTTGTCATTTTAATTATGTTAAGATAATAGTAGTTATAGAAGTTCAATCTATAGGAGGCATAGCATGGATATTCCAAAAATCACGACATTTTTAATGTTTAATAACCAAGCTGAAGAAGCTGTTAAACTATACACAAGCTTATTTGAAGATAGTGAGATTATAACAATGGCTAAGTATGGTGAAAATGGACCTGGTGATCCCGGGACTGTACAACACTCAATATTTACATTAAATGGACAAGTATTCATGGCGATTGATGCTAATAGTGGCACAGAATTACCAATGAATCCTGCGATTTCATTATTTGTTACAGTAAAAGATACTATTGAAATGGAACGACTATTTAATGGATTAAAAGATGAAGGTGCCATTTTAATGCCAAAAACGAATATGCCACCATACAGAGAGTTTGCTTGGGTTCAAGATAAGTTTGGAGTAAGTTTTCAATTAGCATTACCTGAGTAAAAGGATTCGCACAGCGTTGAATGATAAAGAAACACTTTTTCTTATGCATGCGTTTTACCTATGTATTTCTATTTTAAGTACACATTAGCATTTTAGTTTCACTCATTTTTAAAATCACAAAGATAATTTGTAACTTAAATGATGATACGTTATTTAAAAACACGATACTTCGTTTCAATGAACGCATTAAATAATAAATAAACACCTCACCATAAGAAAGGACTACTTTCTTTTGTGAGGTGTTTATTTGTCGACAACTTGATTATGATTGTTTCATTTTTTGAATAAGTTCATAATCAGGTGTAGCATACAAAGTTTTTTGATTGTCATATGTTACAAACCCAGGCTTTGCACCTGATGGTTTGTGCACATTTTTAATTAATGTGTAATCAACAGGTATTTGTCCAGAATTACCAGCTTTTGAAAAGTATCCTGCTAACATAGCCGCTTCCTTGATTGTCGTATCACTTGGTGCATCATTAAATATAACGACATGTGAACCAGGAATATCTTTTGTGTGTAACCATGTGTGAGTTTTTTTAGCTTTTTTATTTGTTAAATAATCATTTTGCTTGTTATTCTTGCCAACATATATATCGTCGCCATCAGTTGATACATAATGTTGTAATTGAATCTGCGCTTTCTTTTTCTTAGTTTGATTTTTACGCTGTTTCATAAAGCCTTGTTCTGCTAATTCATCTCTAATTTCATCAATGTCATGGACAGAAATATGATGTAATTGTTGTTCGATTGTTGAAAAATAATCTATATTGTCTTTCGTCAATTGAATTTGATGTTGTAATTCACGTTCTCTCGTTTTCATACGATTATATTGTTTATAATAATATTGAGCATTTGCTGATGGGGATTTTGTAGGATTTAAAGGAATGACAACTTCTTCATTCGTATAATAATTCAATGCCGTCACTTCTTTATCGCCTTGCTTAATTCGATATATATTAGCAGTGATCAATTCACCATATAACTGTTCAGTATCTTTATTTTTAGACTGCTCATATTCTTCAATCAACTTCGCTAATTTATTTTGATATTTGTGCAACTGCTGTTGAACAAATCGAACTAAATCATTCGCACGTTGTTTAACGCGTTCACGTTCGCCACGCGCATCATAAAAACGATCAAGTAAATCATTTAATGAATCGTATGTAACTGTATCATCATTAAATTGATTTAACTTTATAAAATAGAAATCCTCTTTACCTGTTTCATGATTTTTATGAAAAATAGGAGTAGGTGGTAACTTGGTTTCTGCCATTACTTCGTCAAATGCTTCTGGTAATGTTGATGAAGTCATAAATTGACGACGACTAACAATTTCATTCGTAATTAAAGGGCTAAATCCTTCAAACTGATTCAATAATTGTTTAGCAATATTACCTGCGTTAAAATCGATATATTTCAACACCTCTGCACCTGTAATATCATACGGATTTATTTTGTGCTGAGTAGGTGGTGCTTCATAATTAAATCCTGGCATTACTGTACGATAGTGATTCGTATTTGGTGTTAAGTGTTTAAATCCTTCAATTATTTTGCGATTTTCATCTACTAAAATTAAGTTACTATGTTTACCCATAATCTCAAGGATGACAGTGCGGTAAATAGTATCGCCAATTTCATCTTTACTCTTTATTTCGATTTCAATGCGACGATCATTACCAATTTGCTTAATCGATTTGATAATACCACCTTCTAAGTGTTTTCTAAAAACACGCGCAAACATGGGTGGATTAAATGGATTATCATATTTTTTAGTAGTTAATTGTAATCTTGAAAAGTTTGGATGGATTGACAATAACAATTGATGGTTTTGTCTATTTTGACGTACAACCATTAGTATCGTGTCATTATCAGGTTGATTGATTTTGTGAACGCGTCCTGTTGTTAAAAATTGTAGAGACTCAACCATTTTCTTTGTAAATAAGCCATCATAAGCCATAATTTATCTTCCACCTTCTTCATATCATTCGTTTCATTTTAACATGATTGTAACTTTTCGGTATAGTTATTGAACCATACATTATGCCTTACATTTTACATTATCTAAAAGTTTGCAATTCAATTTATTTAATTAAAATTAATCGTGCAATATAACGATATTGTTAGACTTAATAGAAATTATGGCATGCAATTTCAAATATGCTATACAATATAAAGAACAATGTGATATCATATTTAAATAATAGAAGATTAGCTTAGAGAGGTCGTAAGGCATGGATAATGAAAAAGGATTGTTAATCGTTTTATCAGGACCATCTGGAGTAGGTAAAGGTACTGTTAGAAAACGAATATTTGAAGATCCAAGTACATCATATAAGTATTCTATTTCAATGACAACACGTCAAATGCGTGAAGGTGAAGTTGATGGCGTAGATTACTTTTTTAAAACTAGGGATGCGTTTGAAGCTTTAATCAAAGATGACCAATTTATAGAATATGCTGAATATGTAGGCAACTATTATGGTACACCAGTTCAATATGTTAAAGATACAATGGACGAAGGTCATGATGTATTTTTAGAAATTGAAGTAGAAGGTGCAAAGCAAGTTAGAAAGAAATTTCCAGATGCGCTATTTATTTTCTTAGCACCTCCAAGTTTAGAACACTTGAGAGAGCGATTAGTAGGTAGAGGAACAGAATCTGATGAGAAAATACAAAGTCGTATTAACGAAGCGCGTAAAGAAGTTGAAATGATGAATTTATACGATTACGTTGTAGTTAATGATGAAGTAGAACTTGCGAAGAATAGAATTCAATGTATTGTAGAAGCTGAGCACTTAAAAAGAGAGCGCGTAGAAGCTAAGTATAGAAAAATGATTTTGGAGGCTAAAAAATAATGTTAAATCCACCTTTAAACCAATTAACGTCACAAATTAAATCAAAGTATTTAATTGCAACAACTGCAGCGAAAAGAGCGCGTGAAATTGATGAACAACCTGAAACTGAATTATTAAGTGAATATCATTCATTTAAACCAGTTGGTAGAGCGTTAGAAGAAATTGCTGACGGTAAAATTCGCCCTGTTATTTCAAGTGATTATTATGGTAAAGAATAGTTTCGACCATTAAAAATATGTGAAGCTAGACGTACATCAAATACGTCAAGGCATATCCAAATCAAACGCACCTATGTAGGTGTGTTTTTTTAGTTTATCCAATGATTGATGTTATAATAATACTAAATTTGTATCTATAAAAAAGTAATGAGCATTTGTGCGCATATGATGATGTAAAGCGTAAATGTCATAGTGATATTTAAGGGAGATTGAATATGAAGAAAATATTATTAGCCGTTACAGGTGGCATTGCGGCATATAAAGCAATTGATTTGACAAGTAAGTTAACACAATCTGGGTATGAAGTTCGCGTTATGTTAACGAATCACGCACAAAAATTTGTGACACCATTAGCATTTCAAGCAATAAGTCGAAATGCTGTTTATACAGATACTTTTATAGAAGAAAATCCTTCAGAAATACAGCATATTGCATTAGGTGATTGGGCAGATGCAATCATTGTTGCACCTGCAACGGCAAATACAATTGCAAAATTGAGTGTAGGTATTGCTGATGATTTGGTGACATCAACGTTGCTAGCAACAGAGACACCGAAATTTATTGCGCCTGCTATGAATGTGCATATGTATGAAAATAAACGTACGCAGCAAAATATTAATATTTTAAAAGAAGATGGGTATCATTTTATCGAACCAGGAAGCGGATTTCTAGCATGTGGTTATGTTGCTAAAGGACGTATGGAAGAACCGCTTCAAATCGTTTCTGTAATTGATGCTCATTTTCAAAATAGTAATCGTTTAGCTAATAGTTCATTTCAAGATAAACGCGCATTGGTTACAGCAGGACCAACTATTGAAGTTATCGATCCAGTCAGATTTGTATCCAATCGTTCTTCTGGAAAAATGGGTTATGCAATAGCTGAAGCATTGCGAAATCGAGGAGCTATCGTGACGTTAGTTGCTGGTCCTACAACACTAGAGGATCCAAAAGATATTGAAGTTATTCATGTTCAAAGTGCTGAAGAAATGTTTGAACAAGTGACAAGCCGATTTGACGAACAAGATATTGTTGTAAAAGCAGCAGCCGTATCTGACTATACACCGGTTGATGTATTAGAACATAAGATGAAAAAGCAGGATGGTGATTTGTCAGTATCTTTTAAACGTACTAAAGACATTCTTAAATATTTAGGTGAACATAAAACATCACAGTATTTAATAGGCTTTGCAGCAGAGACTGAAGATATTGAAAATTATGCACAACAAAAATTACGCAAGAAAAATGCAGATGTGATTATTTCAAATAATGTTGGGGATATGTCTATCGGATTTAGTTCTGATGATAATGAATTGACAATGCATTTTAAAAATAATGAAAAGGTAAATATCAAGAAAGGAAAAAAAGTAGTATTAGCTGCACAAATTTTAGATGAACTAGAAACTAGGTGGCAATAATGATAGCGAAAGTCATAGTCGATGTCGCGTCGAAGAGCGTTGACTATAAATTTGATTATATAATTCCCGAACAACTCGAATCTGTCATCCAACCTGGTGTGCGTGTAATTGTACCTTTTGGACCAAGAACGATTCAAGGTTATGTAATGGAAGTAACAGCAGAACCTGATGCACAACTTGACGTTTCGAAGTTAAAAAAAATCATAGAAGTGAAAGATATACAACCAGAATTAACATCAGAATTAATAGCTTTAAGTGAGTGGATGGGTTCAACTCATGTCATTAAACGTATTTCTATGCTAGAAGTGATGCTTCCGAGTGCTATTAAAGCGAAGTATAAAAAAGCATTTAAGATGAAAGATGACATAGAGCTACCTTCAGCTTTATTACAAAAATTTGATAAGCATGGTTACTATTATTATAAAGATGCGCAAAAAAATAATGATATTCAATTGCTTATGAAGTTGTTAAAAGATGATATCGTTGAAGAAAAAACGATTCTCACACAAAATATAACTAAAAAAACCAAGCGTGCTGTTCGTGTCATTGAAGGGTATCATCCTGATGAAGTATTAGCTAAGTTGGAGAAAGTTATTAAACAATACGATTTGTATGCTTACTTGTCTGAAGAACAACATAAAACAATATTTTTAACTGATATTGAGGATATGGGCTTTTCAAAATCCAGTTTAGATGGACTTATCAAAAAAGGTTATGTTGAAAAATATGACGCGGTTGTTGAAAGAGACCCATTTAAAGATCGTGTTTTCGAACAAGAATCAAAACAGCAATTAACAGAAGACCAATATAAAGCATATGAAGCGATTAAAGCTAAAATTGTAAGCCAAGAGCAAGAAACATTTTTACTTCATGGTGTGACGGGATCAGGTAAAACAGAAGTATATTTACAAACGATAGAAGATGTTTTAAGCCAAGGAAAACAGGCGATGATGTTAGTTCCTGAAATCGCTCTAACACCGCAAATGGTTTTACGCTTCAAACGTCGATTTGGTGATGACGTTGCTGTATTACATTCTGGCTTATCTAATGGGGAACGTTATGATGAGTGGCAAAAAATTAGGGATGGTCGTGCGAGAGTAAGTGTTGGTGCAAGGTCAAGTGTGTTCGCACCTTTCAAAAATTTAGGGTTAATCATCATTGATGAAGAACATGAATCTACATATAAACAAGAAGATTATCCGAGATATCACGCTAGAGAAATTGCCCAATGGCGAAGTGAATATCATCACTGTCCAGTCATTTTAGGAAGTGCAACACCATGTCTTGAAAGTTATGCACGAGCTGAAAAAGGCGTTTATCATTTGCTATCATTACCAAACAGAGTGAACCAACAAGCTTTACCTGAAATTGATATAGTAGACATGCGTGAAGAATTGAGTGAAGGTAATCGGTCAATGTTTTCAAAAGATTTACGTGAAGCCATACAATTAAGATTAGATCGACAGGAACAAGTTGTTTTATTTTTAAATCGACGTGGTTATGCATCGTTTATGTTATGTCGGGATTGTGGATATGTACCGCAATGTCCAAACTGTGATATTTCATTAACGTATCATAAAACGACAGACTTATTAAAATGTCACTATTGTGGTTACCAAGAGACGCCACCGAATCAATGTCCAAATTGTGAGAGTGAACACATTCGACAAGTAGGTACTGGTACTCAGAAAGTTGAAGAACTATTGCAACAAGAATTTGAAGATGCGCGCATAATTAGGATGGATGTAGATACAACCTCAAAGAAAGGTGCACATGAAAAGTTATTGACTGAATTCGAAAAAGGTAACGGTGACATTTTACTAGGTACTCAGATGATTGCGAAAGGATTAGATTATCCAAATATTACTTTAGTTGGTGTGCTGAATGCAGATACAATGTTAAATTTACCTGATTTTCGGGCGAGCGAACGTACTTATCAACTATTAACGCAAGTGGCTGGTAGAGCTGGTCGTCATGAAAAGGCAGGTCAAGTCATCATTCAAACGTATAATCCAGATCATTATTCAATATTGGATGTTCAAAAAAATGATTATTTAACATTTTATCGTCAGGAAATGGAATATCGTAAATTAGGAAAGTATCCACCGTATTATTATTTGATTAATTTCACAATCTCACATAAAGAAATGAAGAAGGTTATGGAAGCATCGCAGCATGTTCATAAAATTTTATTACAGCATTTAACAGAAAAAGCGCTTGTACTAGGTCCATCTCCGGCAGCACTTGCGAGAATCAACAATGAATTTAGATTCCAAATTTTAGTGAAATATAAAAGTGAACCTGGATTATTACAAGCCATTCAGTTTTTAGATGACTATTACCATGAAAAATTTATAAAAGAAAAATTAGCATTGAAGATTGATATTGATCCACAGATGATGATGTAATTTTTTGACTAAAACACTTTAATATCAATGTTTCCTAAGAGTATGAAAGGTCTTGTTTTTACTTTAAGTACAGAAAAAGGGCAGAATATACAACTGTTAACCATTTAAATTAGCAGTTTATATTCTGTCTTTTTATATGGCTTTATAACTTACGTGATTTTGATTTGATTAGGAATTTATTAGTATTTTCATTTACGAATTCTGATTTTAATGTAGGTGCCATACTTACTGATGAATAAAAGTACTAATGATTAAACAAACTATTTTTAAATGGCAAATTGAAATAGTGCAAATTTTACACTTATAAATTAATGGCTATAAACTATTTTATATCTATCTATGTTTTAACTACTTAAATTATTAGACAAAACAATTTTCTTAAATTATCAATTAAAGTATTTAAAAATATTGATGGTTAATGTAAAATATCAATATAAATAAGTTTTTTAAATTTATGTATGTTTATTTGATTCAAACAAAATAACTTAAGAGGAGAAAGTTTATGAAAAAGACACTGGGATGTTTACTTTTAATTATGCTTTTAGTCGTAGCAGGTTGTTCTTTTGGTGGGAATCATAAATTATCATCAAAGAAATCAGAAGAATCAAAACAAGAAACTGTAAAAAAAGAATCGGAAGAAGAGAAAGATCCAGATTTAGAGAAATATGAAGAAATAGAGAAGAAAATGAAAGGAATTAAAGATGCGCCATCTCTTGATAAGTTGGATCCATTAATGACAGAAAAGTCGTTTACGAATAGTAAAGGGATTCAAGGATGGAAAGATTACAAAGAATTAATGGGTAAAGTGGAACTTGCAGATTATAGATTTACTAAAGATTCAAAAGGATCTTCAATAAAAGATGTTGATGCATTCTTTAAAGGTAAGAAAGGTATAAAAAGGAAAGTGATTGAAACACACGATGATGTAAAACAAGTTGATTATTGGTATGTAGATCCAGATGGAAAGAAAATTGGCAATTCAAACACACCTGTTTTTTACGCAGAAATTATGACAAAATATAAAGATGGAAAGTTAGTTTATGCATCAGTCGAACCAGGATCTTACGTAATACATAAAGATGATGCAATTAAATATGACGATTATTCTAAGTTAAAAAAATTAAGTCAGCTAACTAAACTTGATCATCCAAAACCAGTTCCATATAGCGTAGCTCAAATCAAATCTTTCGGAGTACCTTTAACAAGCGTTTCATTTATGACATATGGATCAAAGGATACTAAAGATGAAGTGTTGCCGGCATTGGCCTATTTCACTTTTTCACCAAAAAATTATGAAGACAAGTCTAATCCAGATCCAAAAGTTTTAAATTTAGTACATATGGATTTCTTAAATGCATCTAGTGATTTTGGTAACGCACATTTTGTTGTTTTAAGTAAATATATTAAAGAGTATGAATCAAACTATGAAACAGCGTCAGATGATTCTTTAAAATAGTATTTACTGTGTGAAAAATAAATAGTGTACTACATTAAATAATCGCAATAATAATCCCGATAAACAATCAGCATTACTGCTTATCATATAGAGTTCGTAATAACTATAACTCTATGATTCGCAAATAATAAATGATTGTCATCGGGATTTATTTTTATCAATTTATAAAGTGACATTACCTTGTTCATCA
The DNA here is from genome assembly GCF_017151825.1 of Staphylococcus sp. EG-SA-18. Taxonomy (NCBI): domain Bacteria; kingdom Bacillati; phylum Bacillota; class Bacilli; order Caryophanales; family Staphylococcaceae; genus Staphylococcus; species Staphylococcus sp. EG-SA-18. Next base: position 30,143 of record NZ_JACYVY010000014.1, on the reverse strand, counting down.
GCAGGTTTGAAAACAGTAATCACTGCACTAATAATTGCTAAAATGTGTGGGATACCTGTCCAACAGAATATTAAGTGTAGAATACCTTGCATATTCTTGCCGGCATAAAATTTATGAATACCAAAACTACCTAAGAACAATGCTAATAAAATATAAATAACTTTGTTTACTTGCATTTCTTTCCCTCCAGTTGAATTGCTTATAATGACATTAGCTTCTCTTTTTATTATACCCACTTTTAGTTCAAACATTCTAGTTTAAGCATTCCCAATCATCTAAATTTCAGTTATTCAATCCTTACAATAAATTTAGGATTACACTTCAGTTGCATTGTATTATTTTACGTGTGAAATATACGTAATGAATCACATGACAATCTTTAAATTGAAAAATATACATTCTATGATGTAAGGTCGCATTTTTAATATATTTACGTTATAATGGTTTGATGAATTTTATTGAGGAGTAAGAGCTATGGCGATTAAAAAGTTAGTACCAGCATCGCATCCTATTTTAACGAAAAAAGCGCAAGCAGTTATAAAATTTGATGATTCGTTAAAAAGATTATTACAAGATTTAGAAGATACAATGTATGCACAAGAAGCAGCTGGCTTATGTGCACCTCAAATTAATCAGTCATTGCAAGTGGCAATCATTGATATGGAAATGGAAGGATTATTACAACTTGTTAATCCGAAAATTATTAGTCAATCAAATGAAACGATAACAGACTTAGAAGGTTCAATTACATTGCCAGATGTTTACGGCGAAGTGACAAGAAGTAAAATGATAGTTGTCGAAAGTTATGACGTCAATGGGAACAAAGTTGAACTAACTGCACATGAAGATGTAGCAAGAATGATTTTGCATATTATAGATCAAATGAACGGTATCCCTTTTACAGAACGTGCGGACCGTATTTTAACAGATAAAGAAGTGGAGGCATATTTTATAAATGACTAAAATAATATTTATGGGTACACCAGACTTTTCAACAACTGTTTTAGAAATGCTTATTGCAGAACATGATGTCATTGCAGTCGTAACGCAACCAGATCGACCTGTTGGACGTAAACGTGTTATGACACCACCACCAGTTAAAAAAGTTGCAATGAAATATGATTTACCTGTATATCAGCCTGAAAAATTAAGTGGATCAGAAGAATTAGAACAATTGCTTCAATTAGATGTAGATTTAATTGTAACTGCTGCTTTTGGACAATTATTACCTGAATCATTGTTGGCATTACCAAAACTTGGGGCAATTAATGTACATGCATCATTGTTACCGAAGTATAGAGGTGGTGCACCAATTCATCAGGCGATTATCGATGGTGAACAAGAAACCGGCATAACAATTATGTATATGGTTAAAAAATTAGATGCGGGTAATATTATTTCGCAACAAGCAATTAAAATAGAAGAAAATGATAATGTCGGTACGATGCATGATAAATTAAGTGTATTAGGGGCAGATTTATTAAAAGAAACTTTACCATCTATTATAGAGGGCACAAATGAAAGTGTACCTCAAGATGATACGCAAGCAACATTTGCTTCCAATATTCGACGCGAAGATGAGCGAATTAACTGGAATAAACCAGGAAGACAAGTGTTTAATCAAATTCGTGGATTATCACCATGGCCAGTTGCTTATACAACTATGGATGACACTAACTTGAAAATATACGATGCTGAACTCGTTGAGACTAATAAGATAAACGAGCCTGGAACCATTATAGAAACGACTAAAAAAGCCATTATTGTTGCTACAAATGATAATGAAGCTGTTGCAATTAAAGATATGCAATTAGCTGGGAAAAAGAGAATGTTAGCTGCCAATTATTTAAGTGGTGCGCAAAACACACTAGTAGGGAAGAAACTTATATGATAGAAAACGTGAGAAGTCTTGCTTTTGACACGATTCAAGATATATTAAATGAAGGTGCGTATAGTAACTTGCGTATCAATGAAGTGTTGTCAGAAAATGAATTAAATGCAATGGATAAGGCTTTATTTACAGAAATTGTCTACGGAACCGTTAAAAGAAAATTTACGTTAGATTTTTATTTAAAGCCTTTTGTGAAAACAAAAATTAAGGCATGGGTTAGGCAATTATTATGGATGAGTATTTATCAATATGTTTATTTAGATAAAGTTCCAAATCACGCCATCATTAATGAAGCAGTTGAAATAGCAAAAGAACGCGGTGGCTATCATAATGGTAATGTCGTAAATGGTATTTTACGTACAATGATGCGTAGTGACTTACCTGATTTTAATGAAATTGCAGATCCTAAAAAAAGAATGGCAATCGAGTATAGTATGCCGAAGTGGATTATAGATCATTGGGCAACACATTATGGTCTCGAAAAAACTGAAACAATTTTACAGTCATTTTTAGAAACGACATCAACAACTGTGCGTGCCAACCTGACGCGAGCATCATTAGATGATATTATTGAAAAGTTGCAAGACGAAGGTTATGACGTTGAAAAAGATCATGACTTACCTTATTGTCTCCATATAGGAGGACAACCAATTATTCATTCTCGTTCATTTAAAGATGGATTCGTTTCAATTCAAGATAAAAGCTCAATGTTTGTTGCACACATTATGAATGTAGACCGACATGATCACGTATTAGATGCATGTAGTGCACCTGGCGGTAAAGCTTGTCACATTGCTGAAGTTTTAATGCCAGAAGGGCAAGTTGACGCTTCAGATATACATGATCACAAAATAGACTTAATTAATTTTAATATAAAAAAATTACGATTAACAAATATTAAAGCTTTTCAACATGATGCGACAAAACCTTATGATAAAACATACGATAAGATACTTGTTGATGCACCATGTAGCGGATTAGGTGTAATGAGACATAAGCCGGAGATTAAGTATACTCAAAGCAAACAACATATTGAGTCACTAGTTGAATTACAGCTTGAAATATTGGAAAATGTAAAAAACAATGTAAAAATAGGTGGCGAAATCATCTATTCAACATGTACAATTGAGCAACTAGAAAATGAAAACGTGATTTATATGTTTTTGAAAAATAATAAAAACTTCGAATTTGAACCGTTTCAACATCCGATAACTGGAGAGTTGGTCAAAACGTTACAAATCATGCCGCAAGACTTTAATTCAGATGGATTCTTTATCACTAAGATAAAAAGAAAGGACAATTAGGAATGATAACTGCTGAAAAGAAAAAGAAGAATAAATTTCTTCCAAATTTTGACAAGCAATCAATATATTCATTGCGATTTGACGAAATGCAAAACTGGCTCGTTGAACAAGGTCAACAAAAATTTCGAGCGAAACAGATTTTTGAATGGTTATATCAAAAAAGAGTAGATTCGATTGATGAAATGACGAACTTATCGAAAGACTTACGACAGCTTTTAAAAGATAACTTTACTGTTACAACTTTAACAACTGTAGTAAAACAAGAAAGTAAAGACGGTACAATTAAATTCTTATATGAATTACAAGATGGCTATACAATTGAAACTGTTTTAATGAGACATGATTATGGAAATTCAGTATGTGTAACGACACAAGTAGGTTGTCGTATCGGATGTACGTTTTGTGCTTCTACACTTGGCGGCTTAAAAAGAAACCTTGAAGCTGGCGAAATTGTTTCACAAGTTTTAACAGTTCAAAAAGCCCTTGATGCTACAGAAGAGCGCGTATCTCAAATTGTCATAATGGGTATCGGTGAACCATTTGAAAATTATGATGAAATGATGGACTTTTTAAGAATCGTCAATGATGATAATAGTTTAAATATTGGTGCACGTCACATTACAGTATCAACATCAGGTATCATTCCTAGAATATACGACTTTGCGGATGAAGATATCCAAATTAATTTTGCTGTAAGCTTACACGCCGCAAAAGATGAAGTGCGATCACGCTTGATGCCAATTAACCGTGCATATAATGTTGAGAAGTTAATCGAAGCAATTCAATATTATCAAGAAAAAACAAATCGTCGTGTTACTTTTGAATATGGTCTGTTTGGTGGTGTGAATGACCAACTAGAACATGCAAGAGAATTAGCACATTTAATAAAAGGCTTAAACTGCCATGTTAACTTAATTCCTGTCAACCATGTTCCAGAAAGAAATTATGTGAAAACGGCTAAAAATGATATCTTTAAATTTGAAAAAGAATTAAAGAGACTAGGAATTAATGCCACAATACGTCGTGAACAAGGTTCGGATATTGACGCAGCTTGTGGTCAATTAAGAGCAAAGGAACGACAAGTAGAAACGAGGTAAAGACAAATGCTAGAGGCACAATTTTTTACTGATACTGGACAACATAGAGATAAGAATGAAGATGCGGGTGGTATTTTTTATAATCGAACTAATCAACAACTTTTAGTTCTGTGTGATGGTATGGGCGGCCATAAAGCAGGAGAAGTTGCAAGTAAATTTGTTACAGATGAGTTGAAATCCCGTTTTGAAGCGGAAAATCTTATAGAAGAACATCAAGCTGAAAATTGGTTGCGTAATAATATAAAAGATATAAATTTTCAGTTATATCACTATGCACAAGAAAATGCAGAATATAAAGGTATGGGTACAACATGTGTTTGTGCACTTGTTTTTGAAAAATCAGTTGTGATAGCAAATGTCGGTGATTCTAGAGCCTATGTTATTAATAGTAGACAAATTGAACAAATTACTAGTGATCACTCATTTGTTAATCATCTTGTTTTAACGGGTCAAATTACGCCGGAAGAAGCATTTACACATCCACAACGTAATATTATTACGAAGGTGATGGGCACAGATAAACGTGTGAGTCCAGATTTGTTTATTAAGCGATTAAATTTTTATGATTATTTATTATTAAATTCAGATGGATTAACTGATTATGTTAAAGACAATGAAATTAAGCGTTTGTTAGTAAAAGAAGGTACAATAGAAGATCATGGTGATCAATTAATGCAATTGGCATTAGATAACCATTCGAAAGATAACGTTACTTTCATACTCGCGGCTATTGAAGGTGATAAAGTATGATAGGTAAAATAATAAATGAACGATATAAAATTGTAGATAAGCTTGGCGGCGGTGGCATGAGTACCGTTTATCTTGCTGAAGATACGATACTTAACATTAAAGTTGCAATTAAGGCGATTTTTATACCACCTAGAGAAAAAGAAGAAACATTAAAACGTTTTGAACGAGAAGTACATAACTCATCACAGCTATCACATCAAAATATAGTAAGTATGATCGATGTTGATGAAGAAGATGACTGTTACTACTTAGTAATGGAATATATTGAAGGTCCGACTTTGTCTGAGTATATTGAAAGTCATGGGCCATTAAGTGTTGACACGGCGATTAATTTTACGAATCAAATATTGGATGGTATTAAACATGCGCATGATATGCGTATTGTACATAGAGATATTAAGCCACAAAATATATTAATTGACAGCAATAAAACGTTGAAAATATTTGATTTTGGAATTGCTAAAGCTTTAAGTGAGACGTCTTTAACTCAGACTAATCATGTGTTAGGTACTGTGCAGTACTTTTCGCCAGAACAAGCAAAAGGTGAGGCAACGGATGAATGTACAGATATTTATTCTATAGGTATTGTGTTATATGAAATGCTTGTTGGTGAACCACCCTTTAATGGAGAAACTGCAGTTAGCATTGCGATTAAACATATTCAGGATTCTGTGCCAAATGTGACAACAGATGTACGTAAGGATATTCCGCAATCTTTAAGTAATGTCATTTTACGCGCTACAGAAAAAGACAAAGCGAATCGTTACAAAACAATTCAAGAAATGAAAGATGATTTGAGTAGTGTTTTACATGAAAATCGAGCGAATGAAGATGTCTATGAACTCGATAAAATGAAAACGATAGCGGTACCTTTGAAAAAAGAAGATCTAGCAAAGCATATTAGTGAACATAAGTCGAATCAACCTAAACGTGAAACGACGCAAGTACCTATTGTAAATGGGCCTGCTCATCATCAGCAATTCCAAAAGCCAGAAGGTACGGTTTACGAACCAAAACCTAAAAAGAAATCAACACGAAAGATTGTGCTCTTATCACTAATCTTTTCGTTGTTAATGATTGCACTTGTTTCTTTTGTGGCAATGGCAATGTTTGGTAATAAATACGAAGAGACACCTGATGTAATCGGGAAATCTGTAAAAGAAGCAGAGCAAATATTCAATAAAAACAACCTGAAATTGGGTAAAATTTCTAGAAGTTATAGTGATAAATATCCTGAAAATGAAATTATTAAGACAACTCCTAATACAGGTGAACGTGTTGAACGTGGTGACAGTGTTGATGTTGTTATATCAAAAGGCCCTGAAAAGGTTAAAATGCCAAATGTCATTGGTTTACCTAAGGAGGAAGCCTTGCAGAAATTAAAATCGTTAGGTCTTAAAGATGTTACGATTGAAAAAGTATATAATAATCAAGCGCCAAAAGGATACATTGCAAATCAAAGTGTAACCGCAAATACTGAAATCGCTATTCATGATTCTAATATTAAACTATATGAATCTTTAGGCATTAAGCAAGTTTATGTAGAAGACTTTGAGCATAAATCCTTTAGCAAAGCTAAAAAAGCCTTAGAAGAAAAAGGGTTTAAAGTTGAAAGTAAGGAAGAGTATAGTGACGATATTGATGAGGGTGATGTGATTTCTCAATCTCCTAAAGGAAAATCAGTAGATGAGGGGTCAACGATTTCATTTGTTGTTTCTAAAGGTAAAAAAAGTGACTCATCAGATGTCAAAACGACAACTGAATCGGTAGATGTACCATACACTGGTAAAAATGATAAGTCACAAAAAGTTAAAGTTTATATTAAAGATAAAGATAATGACGGTTCAACTGAAAAAGGTAGTTTCGACATTACTAGTGATCAACGTATAGACATTCCTTTAAGAATTGAAAAAGGAAAAACAGCAAGTTATATTGTTAAAGTTGACGGTAAAACTGTAGCTGAAAAAGAAGTCAGCTATGATGATGTATAAATATAATTGAAGTAAATGTACCGAGGTTTCTATTTGGAAGTCTCGGTATTTTTATGTTGAGATTGCGGTAGTTTTAAAATGCTTCATGTCATCATATACAGGTGAGCATTGTCTATCAATTCTGTATCACTCTCACAATATTTATATCATTTGAAATGATCATTTATATATTAATTTTCCAGTCTTTGATATAATAAATGCAGTAAAATTAATCGAGAGGTGCCATTTTGAAGACAGGTCGAATAGTGAAATCAATTAGTGGGGTATATCAAGTAGACGTTAATGGCGAACGTTTCAATACAAAACCACGAGGATTATTTAGAAAGAAAAAATTTTCACCGGTAGTTGGTGATATAGTGGAATTTGAAGTACAAAACATTAACGAAGGCTATATTCATCAAGTGTTTGAGCGGAAAAATGAGTTGAAAAGACCACCTGTAAGTAATATAGATACACTAGTAATTGTAATGAGTGCTGTCGAGCCAAATTTTTCAACGCAATTATTAGATCGATTTTTAGTTATTGCACATTCGTATCAGTTAAATGCGAGAGTTTTGGTGACTAAAAAAGATAAAACACCAATTGAAAAGCAGTTCGAAATTAATGAGTTGTTGAAAATATATGAAAATATTGGCTATGAGACTGAATTTATTGGAAATGATGATGATCGAAAAAAAATTGTAGAAGCTTGGCCAGCTGGACTTATAGTACTTAGTGGTCAATCAGGTGTCGGTAAGTCCACTTTCTTAAATCATTATCGTCCAGAACTTAATCTTGAGACAAATGATATATCAAAATCATTAAATCGAGGAAAGCATACTACAAGACATGTCGAACTATTCGAACGTCAAAACGGTTATATTGCAGACACACCTGGATTCAGTGCTTTAGATTTTGATCATATAGATAAAGATGAAATAAAAGATTATTTTCTTGAATTAAATCGATATGGTGAAACATGTAAGTTTAGGAATTGTAATCATATCAAAGAACCTAATTGTAATGTTAAGCATCAATTAGAGATAGGGAATATTGCGCAATTTAGATACGACCATTATTTACAACTATTTAATGAAATTTCAAATAGAAAGGTTAGATATTAAATGACAAAACTATATCCATCATTATTATCTGTTGATTTTTTGGATTTACAACATGAATTAAAACGACTTGAAGAAGCAGGTGTCGACGGAGTTCATTTTGATGTTATGGATGGTCAATTTGTGCCTAATATATCTATTGGTTTACCAATATTAGATGCAGTAAGAAAAGGCACAACATTACCTATAGACGTACATTTGATGATTGAAAATCCAGAAAAGTATATTGCATCATTTGCAGAACATGGTGCCGATATGATTTCAATTCATGTCGAATCAACGCCTCATATTCATCGTGCTATTCAAATGATTAAACATTTAGATAAAAAAGCTGGTGTAGTAATTAATCCTGGTACACCAATATCACAAATTGAACCTATTTTAGACATTGTTGATTATGTACTAGTGATGACAGTTAACCCAGGGTTTGGTGGTCAATCATTTATTGATCAATGCGTAGAAAAAATAGCGGGTCTTAATGCTATTAAAATGGAACGTCAATTAAACTTTGATATTGAAGTTGATGGAGGCGTAAATACCGATACAGCGAAAGTTTGTGTTGAAAATGGTGCTACAATGCTAGTAACAGGTTCATTTTTCTTTAAACAAGAGGATTATAAAAAAGTCACACAAGCATTGAAAGGTTGAGTGTATATGCATATAAATTTATTATGTTCTGATCGACACTTGCCGCAAGATATTTGGGCCAAAAGTAATGAAGGTAAATGGGGCGGCGTTGATAGAGGTGCTTTGATTTTATTGAAGCATCAAATTATCCCTTTTTTCTCAGTGGGAGACTTTGATTCAGTCAGTAAAGAAGAACGCCAACTTCTAACAGAACAGTTACAAATCAAACCAGTTCAAGCTGAAAAAGCTGATACGGATTTAGCTTTAGCGGTTGATAAAGCTGTTGCACTTGGATTTGATAGTATTACAATTTATGGTGCAACAGGCGGACGATTAGATCACTTTTTTGGGGCAATTCAGTTATTATTGAAAAAAGCATATTATAAACATGATGTTCATATAGAAGTTATCGATCAACAAAATAAAATTGAATTATTGCCTAAAGGTCAACATACAGTTGAAAAAGATAAGAGTTATCCGTACATTTCATTTATACCGATGACTGATGATGTAGAACTTTCTCTAGCAGGTTTTAAATATAATTTAGCTAGACAAATGCTTAATATAGGTTCTACTTTAACTATTTCAAATGAAATTGAGTCTTTGCAAGCGAAAGTAACTGTACATGATGGGTTGATTTTGCAAATTAGAAGTACAGATTTAAATTAAGTATATTCAAATTTGTGAGGATTTTTAATAAAGTGCATGAGTTATTTAATAAAGTGACGTTTATAGATAGAATTTATAACATAATAATAGATGAATCACGCTGTAATTAATGAAGATTATGGCGTGATTTATTATTGAAAGGAAAATTGTAGGTCCTAGTACATTGATTTATGTGCCAAAATCGATATTGAACCCATAAGTCCAATTTGACAGAGAACCATTATTAAACGTATTAACCAAATTATATTGATAGTTCGAATTTCACTATGAACCATTATGTATTGTTTGGTAACAAAAAAAGAACTAAGAGGTTGAGCTCTTAGTTCTTAAGTAAATGTGTCCTCCACATAAGGTCACATTTTTTATGTGCAATATATTTATTAAACTCTAGTTACTTTACCAGATTTTAAAGCACGTGCAGAAACCCAAACTTTTTTAGGTTTACCGTCAACTAGGATTCTAACTTTTTGAAGGTTAGCGTTCCATCTACGTTTAGTAGAGTTTAAAGCGTGTGAACGTCTGTTACCAGTCGAAGCTTTACGACCTGTTACGAAACATTGTTTACCCATATGAGTACCTCCTTTAATAAATATAAATACACATAACTACTTATATACTTAATTAAGATAGCATAGTTTCATTTGAAAAACAATGAATAATTTTCACATAAAAGTCAAAAATACTGAGTTTTGTGATATAATTGTAGACTGTGAAGTTATGTAGTATGATATTTTAGAGAAATAAGTGAATGAAACATTTAAAATTTTTATTTAATGATACTACATCTATTAAAAGAAAACGCCTATAGATAATCGTCATGAGTGTAAATTCAGTTTACTCAAAATATAATAGGTGATTTAAGCGTAAGTCATTCTGATAAGTTGTACCATTGATATTTTATAAAAATAATCAATGAAACTTAAAGCGTTTATGACTACACTAAGTGGTAAAATTTTAAAAGTGATTAGGGAAAACGAATAATAAACTTTGAAATTTAGGAGGGACAAAGATATGACATTAGAGATTTCAAATGATTACGGTAAAATTGATATTTCAAACGAAGTGATTGCTTCGGTTGTAGGTGGAAAGGCCGTTGAATGTTATGGTATTGTAGGTATGGCATCTAGACAACAAGTTAGAGATGGTATTGCGGAAATACTAGGACATGAAAATTATGCTAAAGGCATCAAAGTAACTGAAAATAATGGCGTAGTGGATATAGATATGTACATTATTGTAAGTTACGGTGTGAAAATATCTGAAGTTGCCAATAATGTACAATCAACAGTGAAATATACTTTGGAAAAATCACTTAATGTATCAGTAAATTCAATCAATATATATGTACAAGGTGTACGTGTGAATAATACAGGCAAGAAAGCTTAGGAGGACAACTTGAAATGATTAGCAAAATTAATGGTAAATTATTTGCCGATATGATTATACAAGGGGCACAAAATTTATCTAACAATGCAGATTTGGTAGATTCTTTGAATGTGTATCCAGTGCCAGATGGTGATACAGGAACAAATATGAATCTTACTATGACTTCAGGTCGCGAAGAAGTAGAGAATAATTTGTCGAAAAATATCGGCGAATTAGGTAAAACATTCTCGAAAGGTTTACTAATGGGTGCAAGAGGTAACTCTGGTGTCATCTTGTCACAATTATTCAGAGGATTTTGTAAAAATATTGAAAGTGAATCTGAAATTAATTCAAAATTGTTAGCTGAAAGTTTTCAAGCTGGTGTTGAAACGGCATATAAAGCTGTTATGAAACCAGTTGAAGGTACAATACTTACAGTTGCAAAAGATGCTGCGCAAGCTGCAATAGAAAAAGCAAATAATACTGAAGATTGTATAGAATTAATGGAGTACATTATTGTAAAAGCCAATGAATCACTTGAAAACACACCAAACTTATTAGCTGTACTTAAAGAAGTTGGTGTTGTTGATAGTGGCGGTAAAGGTTTGTTATGCGTTTACGAAGGATTCTTAAAAGCGCTTAAAGGTGAAAAAGTTGAAGCCAAAGTTGCAAAGATAGATAAAGATGAATTTGTACATGATGAACATGATTTCCATGGTGTAATTAATACTGAAGATATTATTTATGGCTATTGTACTGAAATGATGGTTCGTTTTGGAAAGAATAAAAAAGCCTTTGATGAACAAGAATTCAGGCAAGATATGAGTCAATTTGGTGATTCTTTATTAGTCATTAATGATGAAGAAATTGTGAAAGTTCACGTGCATACCGAATACCCAGGTAAAGTGTTTAATTATGGTCAACAATATGGTGAATTAATTAAACTTAAGGTTGAAAATATGAGAGAACAGCACCGTGAAGTGATTCGAAAAGAACAGCACACAGCTAAACCGAAAATGGAAACGGTTGAAACAGCAATTATTACTATTTCTATGGGTGAAGGTATTTCAGAGATATTCAAATCAATGGGTGCCACACATATCATTAGTGGTGGACAAACGATGAATCCTTCTACAGAAGATATCGTTAAAGTCATTGAACAATCAAAATGTAAACGTGCAATTATTTTACCGAATAATAAAAATATTTTAATGGCAAGTGAACAAGCAGCGAGTATTGTTGATGCAGAAGCAGTTGTTATTCCAACGAAATCTATTCCTCAAGGTATAAGCGCACTATTCCAATATGATGTGGACGCAACACTTGAAGAAAATAAAGCGCAAATGGCTGATTCAGTAAATAACGTTAAATCTGGTTCATTAACGTACGCTGTTCGTGATACGAAAATTGATGGCGTTGAGATTAAAAAAGACGCGTTTATGGGCTTGATTGAAGATAAGATTGTAAGCAGCCAAAGTGATCAATTAACAACGGTTACTGAGTTGTTAAATGAGATGTTAGCAGAAGATAGTGAAATATTGACTGTGATTATTGGTCAAGATGCAGAGCAAGCAGTTACAGATAACATGATAAACTGGATCGAAGAGCAATATCCAGATGTAGAAGTGGAAGTTCATGAAGGTGGACAACCAATTTATCAATATTTCTTTTCAGTAGAATAAAAATTTAAAATAAAAAACTACCAATGATAAATCATCAGTTGGTAGTTTTTTATTTTGCTATTTTAGTGTTATTGCGGGTTAAAAGTATCATTCTCGAGTTGCTAACAATGTCATGTTCAACTTAGTCATGATAAAATAAATAACATACTAAATGATACGTAAAATCAAATAAAACATAGGTGATTTATTTTGGCTAAAGTAAACTTAATAGAAAGTCCATATTCTCTTTTACAATTAAAAGGTATAGGTCCTAAGAAAATAGAAGTATTGCAACAACTAAATATTCATACAGTGGAAGATCTTGTTCTTTATTTGCCAACTAGATATGAAGATAATACAGTGATTGATTTGAATCAAGCAGAAGATCAATCTAACGTTACGATAGAAGGACAAGTATATACAGCTCCAGTAGTTGCATTTTTTGGAAGAAATAATTCAAAATTAACCGTTCATTTAATGGTAAATAATATTGCTGTCAAATGTATTTTTTTCAATCAACCGTATTTAAAAAAGAAAATCGAATTAAATCAAACTATAACTGTTAAAGGTAAGTGGAATAGAGTTAAACAGGAAATTACTGGTAATAGGGTTTTCTTTAATTCACAAGGGACACAAACTCAAGAAAACGCAGATGTTCAATTAGAACCAGTCTATCGTATTAAGGAAGGTATTAAACAAAAGCAAATACGAGACCAAATTAGACAAGCGTTAAATGATGTGACAATTCATGAATGGTTAACTGATGAACTAAGAGAAAAATATAAATTAGAGACCTTGGACTTTACTTTGAACACATTACATCATCCTAAAAGTAAAGAGGATTTATTACGTGCTCGTAGAACCTATGCATTTACTGAACTGTTTTTATTCGAATTACGTATGCAATGGCTAAATAGATTAGAAAAGTCATCTGACGAAGCAATTGAAATTGATTATGGCTTAGACCAAGTTAAATCATTTATTGATCGTTTACCTTTTGAACTAACTGAAGCACAGAAATCCAGTGTTAATGAAATTTTTAGAGATTTAAAAGCACCAATACGTATGCATCGATTACTTCAAGGTGATGTAGGTTCAGGAAAAACAGTAGTTGCTGCAATTTGTATGTATGCGTTAAAAACGGCTGGTTATCAATCAGCATTGATGGTACCAACTGAAATTTTAGCAGAGCAACATGCTGAAAGTTTAATGGCTTTATTTGGAGATTCTATGAACGTTGCATTGTTAACTGGGTCAGTAAAAGGTAAGAAACGAAAGATACTTTTAGAACAACTTGAAAATGGTACGATTGATTGTTTAATTGGAACCCATGCTTTGATTCAAGATGATGTGATTTTCCATAATGTTGGTTTAGTAATTACAGATGAACAACATCGATTTGGTGTGAATCAACGCCAGCTTTTAAGAGAAAAAGGTGCAATGACGAATGTGTTATTTATGACAGCAACCCCGATACCAAGAACACTAGCAATATCAGTTTTTGGTGAGATGGATGTGTCTTCAATTAAACAATTACCAAAAGGTCGTAAACCTATCATTACTACTTGGGCAAAGCATGAGCAATACGATAAAGTTTTGATGCAAATGACCTCAGAGTTGAAAAAAGGTCGTCAAGCATATGTCATTTGCCCGCTAATAGAAAGTTCTGAGCATCTCGAAGATGTTCAAAATGTTGTCGCATTGTACGAGTCTTTACAACAGTATTATGGTGTTTCCCGTGTAGGGTTATTGCATGGTAAGTTATCTGCCGATGAAAAAGATGAGGTCATGCAAAAGTTTAGTAATCATGAGATAGATGTTTTAGTTTCTACTACTGTTGTTGAAGTAGGTGTTAATGTACCGAATGCAACTTTTATGATGATTTATGATGCGGATCGCTTTGGATTATCAACTTTACATCAGTTACGCGGTCGTGTAGGTAGAAGTGACCAGCAAAGTTACTGTGTTTTAATTGCATCCCCTAAAACAGAAACAGGAATTGAAAGAATGACAATTATGACACAAACAACGGATGGATTTGAATTGAGTGAACGAGACTTAGAAATGCGTGGTCCTGGAGATTTCTTTGGTGTTAAACAAAGTGGGTTGCCAGATTTCTTAGTTGCCAATTTAGTTGAAGATTATCGTATGTTAGAAGTTGCTCGTGATGAAGCAGCTGAACTTATTCAATCTGGCGTATTCTTTGAAAATACGTATCAACATTTACGTCATTTTGTTGAAGAAAATTTATTACATCGCAGTTTTGACTAATTACCATGCTGATTTGTCAATTTGAGTGCAACACTTCGTTAATTGAGTGATATGACACTTGAACTATTTAAATGTAAAGTGGTATTTTAACAATTTATAAATTTCCGACTAAATAATAGCTAAATAATACAGTTATTTGTTGAGTCGGTTAAATAGAAAGTGTTATGATATGTGAGGAATGTTTAAGACTAGGTACTAAAAAATGAGGGGTGAGACGTTGAAACTAAAGAAAGATAAACGTAGAGAAGCAATCAGACAACAAATTGATAGCAATCCCTTCATCACAGACCATGAACTAAGCGACTTATTTCAAGTGAGTATACAAACAATTCGTTTAGATCGCACTTATTTAAACATACCAGAATTAAGGAAGCGTATTAAATTAGTTGCTGAAAAGAATTATGACCAAATAAGTTCTATTGAAGAACAAGAATTTATTGGTGATTTGATTCAAGTCAATCCAAATGTTAAAGCGCAATCAATTTTAGATATTACATCGGATTCTGTTTTTCATAAAACTGGAATTGCGCGTGGTCATGTGCTGTTTGCTCAGGCAAATTCGTTATGTGTTGCGCTAATTAAGCAACCAACAGTTTTAACTCATGAGAGTAGCATTCAATTTATTGAAAAAGTAAAATTAAATGATACGGTAAGAGCAGAAGCACGAGTTGTAAATCAAACTGCAAAACATTATTACGTCGAAGTAAAGTCATATGTTAAACATACATTAGTTTTCAAAGGAAATTTTAAAATGTTTTATGATAAGCGAGGATAAAATTATGGTTAAATTAGCAATTGATATGATGGGTGGCGACAATGCGCCTGATATCGTATTAGAAGCCGTACAAAAGGCTGTTGAAGACTTTAAAGATCTAGAAATTATACTTTTCGGTGACGAAAAAAAGTATAATCTGAACCATGAACGAATCGAATTTAGACATTGTTCTGAAAAGATTGAAATGGAAGATGAGCCTGTTAGAGCGATTAAACGTAAAAAAGATAGCTCAATGGTAAAAATGGCTGAAGCTGTGAAATCTGGTGAAGCAGATGGATGTGTGTCAGCAGGTAATACTGGTGCTTTAATGTCAGCTGGTTTATTCATTGTTGGACGTATTAAAGGTGTAGCTAGACCGGCTTTAGTAGTAACATTGCCAACGATTGATGGAAAAGGTTTTGTATTTTTAGACGTTGGTGCAAATGCTGATGCTAAACCTGAACACTTATTACAGTATGCGCAACTAGGGGATATTTATGCTCAAAAAATCAGAGGTATTGATAATCCGAAAATCTCATTATTAAATATAGGTACCGAGCCAGCTAAAGGTAATAGTTTAACGAAAAAATCATATGAGTTATTAAATCAAGATCATTCATTGAATTTTGTTGGGAATATTGAAGCGAAGACATTAATGGATGGCGATACAGATGTTGTAGTTACCGATGGCTATACTGGGAACATGGTCCTTAAAAATTTAGAAGGTACTGCAAAATCAATCGGTAAAATGTTAAAAGATACGATTATGAGTAGTACTAAAAATAAATTAGCAGGTGCAATATTGAAGAAAGATTTAGCAGAATTCGCTAAAAAGATGGATTACTCAGAATACGGTGGTTCAGTATTATTAGGATTGGAAGGTACTGTAGTTAAAGCACACGGTAGTTCAAATGCTAAAGCTTTTTATTCTGCAATTAGACAAGCGAAAATCGCAGGAGAACAAAATATTGTACAAACAATGAAAGAGACTGTAGGTGAATCAAATGAGTAAAACAGCAATTATTTTTCCGGGACAAGGTGCCCAAAAAGTTGGTATGGCACAAGATTTGTTTAATAACAATGATCAAGCAACTGAAATTTTAACTTCAGCAGCAAAGACGTTAGACTTTGATATTTTAGAGACAATGTTTACTGATGAAGAAGGTAAATTGGGTGAAACTGAAAACACGCAACCAGCTTTATTGACGCATAGTTCGGCATTATTAGCAGCGCTAAAAAATTTGAATCCTGATTTTACTATGGGGCATAGTTTAGGTGAATATTCAAGTTTAGTTGCAGCTGACGTATTATCATTTGAAGATGCAGTTAAAATTGTTAGAAAACGTGGTCAATTAATGGCGCAAGCATTTCCTACTGGTGTAGGAAGTATGGCTGCAGTATTGGGCTTAGATTTTGATAAAGTCGATGAAATTTGTAAGTCATTATCATCTGATGACAAAATAATTGAACCAGCAAACATTAATTGCCCAGGTCAAATTGTTGTTTCAGGTCACAAAGCTTTAATTGATGAGCTAGTAGAAAAAGGTAAATCATTAGGTGCAAAACGTGTCATGCCTTTAGCAGTATCTGGTCCATTCCATTCATCGCTAATGAAAGTGATTGAAGAAGATTTTTCAAGTTATATTAATCAATTTGAATGGCGTGATGCTAAGTTTCCTGTAGTTCAAAATGTAAATGCGCAAGGTGAAACTGACAAAGAAGTAATTAAATCTAATATGGTCAAGCAATTATATTCACCAGTACAATTCATTAACTCAACAGAATGGCTAATAGACCAAGGTGTTGATCATTTTATTGAAATTGGTCCTGGAAAAGTTTTATCTGGCTTAATTAAAAAAATAAATAGAGATGTTAAGTTAACATCAATTCAAACTTTAGAAGATGTGAAAGGATGGAATGAAAATGACTAAGAGTGCTTTAGTAACAGGTGCATCAAGAGGAATTGGACGTAGTATTGCGTTACAATTAGCAGAAGAAGGATATAATGTAGCAGTAAACTATGCAGGCAGCAAAGAGAAAGCTGAAGCAGTAGTCGAAGAAATCAAAGCTAAAGGTGTTGACAGTTTTGCGATTCAAGCAAATGTTGCCGATGCTGATGAAGTTAAAGCAATGATTAAAGAAGTAGTTAGCCAATTTGGTTCTTTAGATGTTTTAGTAAATAATGCAGGTATTACTCGCGATAATTTATTAATGCGTATGAAAGAACAAGAGTGGGATGATGTTATTGACACAAACTTAAAAGGTGTATTTAACTGTATCCAAAAAGCAACACCACAAATGTTAAGACAACGTAGTGGTGCTATCATCAATTTATCAAGTGTTGTTGGAGCAGTAGGTAATCCGGGACAAGCAAACTATGTTGCAACAAAAGCAGGTGTTATTGGTTTAACTAAATCTGCGGCGCGTGAATTAGCATCTCGTGGTATCACTGTAAATGCAGTTGCACCTGGTTTTATTGTTTCTGATATGACAGATGCTTTAAGTGATGAGCTTAAAGAACAAATGTTGACTCAAATTCCGTTAGCACGTTTTGGTCAAGACACAGATATTGCTAATACAGTAGCGTTCTTAGCATCAGACAAAGCAAAATATATTACAGGTCAAACAATCCATGTAAATGGTGGAATGTACATGTAATATATTTGAGCTAAAGCTCAAGATAAAGACGTAGTAATCAATAAATTGATAACTGATAAGCGGAACGCCTGAGCTAAAGCTAATTGACGCAGTGGTTGACTGGTCATCCAATGGAGAATTGCCTGACCTAGTCAACTTTGCGGGGGAAATTCTAAGCAACCTAGATAAGGTTCGAGAATTTCTCCCTAAGAAACACTAATCAATAAATTGATAAGAAGATTAGAGGAACGCTTGAGCTAAAGCTCATGCATAAGAAACACTAATCAATAAATTGATAAGTGTTTCTAAAATTTCTACTTGTTTTTTAGAATTTAAAATGGGAAAATATAATAGTCTATGTATAGGCATTTTTAAAGGAGGTGAATCGACGTGGAAAATTTCGATAAAGTAAAAGATATCATCGTTGACCGTTTAGGTGTAGACGCTGATAAAGTAACTGAAGATGCATCTTTCAAAGATGATTTAGGCGCTGACTCACTTGATATCGCTGAATTAGTAATGGAATTAGAAGACGAGTTTGGTACTGAAATTCCTGATGAAGAAGCTGAAAAAATCAACACTGTTGGTGATGCTGTTAAATTTATTAACAGTCTTGAAAAATAATAAATCTTACATCTGGGTCGTCAGTATTGTCGACTCAGTTTTTTTCTTTAATTATCAATAGTTTTAACGTAAAATTAAAGATGATTCAAGAGCAACACATAAAGGAGATAAAATAATGTCTAAACAAAAGAAAAGTGAGATAGTTAATCGTTTTAGAAAGCGCTTTGATACTAAAATGACAGAGTTAGGCTTTACTTATCAAAATATTGATTTATACCAACAAGCATTTTCGCATTCGAGTTTTATTAATGATTTTAATATGAATCGTTTAGACCATAATGAGCGTTTAGAGTTTTTGGGTGATGCGGTATTAGAATTGACGGTTTCACGATATTTATTTGATAAACATCCCAACTTGCCAGAAGGGAATTTAACAAAAATGCGTGCCACTATTGTATGTGAGCCCTCACTTGTAATATTTGCGAATAAAATTGGATTGAACGAAATGATTTTACTTGGTAAAGGTGAAGAGAAAACAGGGGGACGTACAAGACCATCATTAATATCAGATGCATTCGAAGCATTTATTGGGGCATTGTATTTGGATCAAGGACTAGATATAGTTTGGAAATTTGCTGAGAAAGTCATTTTCCCACATGTAGAACAAAATGAGTTATTAGGCGTGGTAGATTTTAAAACACAATTCCAAGAATATGTGCACCAGCAAAATAAAGGTGATGTAACCTATAATTTAATAAAAGAAGAGGGACCGGCACATCATCGTCTATTCACTTCAGAAGTTATTCTGCAAGGGGAAGCAATAGCTGAAGGTAAAGGGAAAACGAAAAAAGAATCAGAACAACGTGCTGCTGAAAGTGCCTATAAGCAATTAAAACAAATTAAATAGAAATTTATATGATACGACATATAGGTGTTCGATTTAGGATTTAAGGAAGAATTTTTAATATTTTATGGAACAACTTCGAAATTTAATATACAAATACTAAAATATCGTATACATGTGTTCTTTAAAATTGTGATAAGGAGTTTAGGATGGTTTATTTAAAATCAATAGATGCCATTGGATTTAAGTCTTTTGCAGATCAAACCAATGTTCAATTCGATAAAGGTGTAACTGCAATTGTTGGTCCAAATGGAAGCGGTAAAAGTAATATTACAGATGCTATTAAATGGGTGTTGGGTGAACAATCGGCTAAATCATTACGTGGCTCAAAAATGGAAGATATTATCTTCTCAGGTGCAGAACATCGCAAAGCTCAAAATTATGCTGAAGTACAGTTAAGATTAGATAATCATTCTAAAAAGCTCAGTGTTGATGAAAACGAAGTTATTGTAACAAGAAGATTGTATCGAAGTGGTGAAAGTGAGTACTACATAAATAATGACCGTGCAAGATTAAAAGATATTGCCGATTTATTTTTAGATTCTGGATTGGGAAAAGAAGCGTATAGCATTATCTCGCAAGGTAGAGTTGATGAAATACTAAATGCTAAACCAATTGATAGACGTCAAATTATTGAAGAATCGGCTGGTGTACTTAAATATAAAAAACGTAAAGCTGAATCATTAAATAAACTTGACCAAACAGAAGATAATTTAACGAGAGTAGAAGACATTTTATATGATTTGGAAGGTCGTGTAGAACCTCTAAAAGAGGAGGCAGCTATAGCTAAAGAATATAAGACACTTTCACATCAAATGAAACATAGTGACATTGTAGTTACAGTGCACGATATTGATCAATATACAAATGACAATAGACAATTAGATCAACGTTTAAATGATTTACAAGGCCAACAAGCAAATAAAGAAGCTGACAAACAACGTTTAAGCCAACAAATTCAACAATATAAAGGTAAACGTCATCAACTTGATAATGATGTTGAATCGCTTAATTATCAATTAGTAAAAGCTACGGAAGCCTTTGAAAAATATACGGGACAATTAAATGTTTTAGAAGAACGTAAGAAAAATCAATCTGAAACAAATGCACGATATGAAGAAGAACAAGAAAATTTAATGGAGCTTTTAGAAAATATATCAAATGAGATTTCTGGAGCTCAAGATACTTATAAGTCTCTGAAAAGTAAACAAAAAGAACTCAATGCTGTCATTCGTGAACTTGAAGAACAACTTTATGTTTCAGACGAAGCACATGATGAAAAATTGGAAGAAATTAAAAACGAATACTATACATTAATGTCAGAGCAATCAGATGTTAACAATGATATTCGTTTTTTAAAGCATACTATAGAAGAGAATGAGGCTAAAAAATCAAGACTAGATTCTCGATTAGTTGAAGTTTTTGAGCAATTGAAAGATATTCAGGGTCAAATAAAAACGACAAAAAAAGAATATCAACAGACCAACAAAGAACTTTCTGCTGTAGATAAAGAAATTAAAAATATAGAAAAAGATCTCACTGATACAAAAAAAGCACAAAATGAATACGAAGAGAAATTGTATCAAGCATATCGATATACCGAAAAAATGAAAACACGTATTGATAGTTTGGCAACGCAAGAGGAAGAATATACTTATTTTTTCAATGGCGTCAAACATATTTTGAAAGCTAAAAATAAAGAATTAAAGGGTATTCATGGTGCAGTTGCGGAAATTATTGATGTGCCATCTAAATTAACTCAGGCAATTGAAACAGCATTAGGTGCTTCATTACAACATGTCATTGTAGATTCAGAAAAAGATGGACGCCAGGCTATTCAATTTTTAAAAGAACGTAATTTAGGTCGTGCGACGTTTTTACCATTAAATGTTATACAGAGTAGAGTGGTAGCGACTGATATTAAATCTATTGCTAAAGAGGCAAACGGATTTATTAGTATTGCTTCGGAAGCAGTTAAAGTAGCACCAGAATATCAAAATATTATCGGGAATTTATTAGGTAATACGATTATCGTTGATCATTTAAAGCATGCAAATGAATTGGCACGTGCGATTAAATATCGAACTCGTATTGTTACTTTGGAAGGTGATATTGTAAACCCTGGTGGTTCTATGACTGGTGGTGGCGCTCGTAAGTCCAAAAGTATTCTGTCTCAAAAAGACGAGTTGACAACAATGAGACACCAATTAGAAGATTACTTGCGTCAAACAGAATCATTTGAACAACAATTTAAAGAGTTGAAGATAAAAAGTGATCAATTAAGTGAACTGTATTTTGAAAAAAGTCAAAAGCATAATACACTTAAAGAGCAAGTGCATCATTTTGAAATGGAGCTCGATAGATTAACTACACAAGAAACACAAATAAAAAATGATCATGAAGAATTCGAATTTGAAAAAAATGATGGTTATACGAGTGACAAAAGTCGACAAACTTTGAGTGAAAAAGAAACTCATTTAGAAAGTATTAAAGCATCTTTAAAACGACTAGAAGATGAAATTGAACGCTACACAAAACTTTCTAAAGAAGGTAAGGAAAGCGTAACTAAAACACAACAAACGTTACATCAGAAACAATCTGATCTTGCTGTGGTTAAAGAGCGTATTAAAACACAACAACAGACAATAGATCGATTAAATAATCAAAATCAACAAACTAAACATCAATTAAAAGATGTTAAAGAAAAAATTGCATTGTTTAATTCGGATGAAGTGATGGGCGAACAAGCTTTTCAAAATATTAAAGATCAAATTAATGGTCAACAAGAAACGAGAACACGCTTATCTGATGAATTAGATAAATTGAAACAACAACGTATTGAGTTGAATGAACAAATCGATGCGCAAGAAGCTAAACTACAAGTTTGTCACCAAGATATTTTAGCTATCGAAAATCACTACCAAGATATTAAAGCTGAACAATCAAAGCTAGATGTATTAATTCATCATGCGATAGATCATTTAAATGATGAATATCAATTGACTGTTGAACGTGCGAAATCTGAATATACGAGTGATGAATCGATTGACGCATTACGTAAAAAAGTTAAGTTAATGAAGATGTCGATTGATGAACTAGGTCCTGTAAACTTAAATGCAATTGAACAATTTGAAGAGTTAAATGAACGTTATACATTTTTAAGTGAACAACGTACAGATCTTCGTAAAGCTAAAGAAACATTAGAGCAAATTATAAGTGAAATGGATCAAGAGGTTACTGAAAGATTTAAAGAAACTTTCCATGCTATTCAAGGACATTTTACAGCTGTGTTCAAACAATTGTTTGGTGGAGGCGATGCAGAATTGCAATTAACTGAAGCCGATTATTTAACAGCTGGTATTGATATTGTGGTACAACCACCGGGTAAAAAGTTGCAACATTTATCGTTACTGAGTGGTGGTGAGCGTGCATTAACTGCTATTGCTTTACTATTTGCAATTTTAAAAGTAAGATCTGCACCTTTTGTTATATTAGATGAGGTTGAAGCTGCACTAGATGAAGCAAATGTTATTAGATACGCAAAATATTTAAATGAGTTATCAGACGAAACACAATTCATTGTTATTACACACCGTAAAGGAACAATGGAATTTGCGGATAGGTTATACGGTGTAACAATGCAAGAATCAGGTGTTACTAAACTTGTGAGTGTGAATTTAAATACAATAGATGATGTGTTGAAGGAGGAGCAATAATGAGCTTTTTTAAACGCTTAAAAGATAAGTTTGCAACAAATAAAGAAAATGAAGAAGTTAAATCCTTAACAGAAGAACAAGGTCAAGACAAATTAGAAGATACACATTCTGAAAGTTCAACGCAGGACGCAAATGATTTAGCAGAAAATGCTGAAGTGAAAAAGAAGCCACGCAAGTTGAGTGAAGCGGATTTTGATGACGATGGCTTAATATCAATTGAAGATTTTGAAGAAATTGAAGCTCAAAAAATGGGTGCTAAATTTAAAGCAGGACTCGAAAAATCTCGTCAAAATTTCCAAGAACAATTAAATAATTTGATAGCGAGATATCGTAAAGTAGATGAAGACTTTTTTGAAGCTTTAGAAGAAATGTTAATCACTGCAGACGTCGGTTTTAATACAGTGATGACGTTAACTGAAGAATTACGTATGGAAGCACAACGACGTAATATTCAAGATACTGAAGATTTGCGTGAAGTCATTGTTGAAAAAATCGTAGAGATTTACCATCAAGAAGATGATAATTCAGAAGCTATGAACTTAGAAGATGGTCGTTTAAATGTCATTTTAATGGTTGGTGTGAATGGTGTTGGTAAAACAACAACAATTGGAAAATTAGCTTACCGATATAAAATGGAAGGTAAAAAAGTAATGTTAGCTGCGGGCGATACTTTTAGAGCGGGTGCTATTGATCAATTGAAAGTTTGGGGCGAACGTGTTGGTGTAGACGTAATTAGCCAAAGTGAAGGTTCTGATCCAGCTGCTGTTATGTATGATGCGATTAATGCCGCTAAAAACAAAGGTGTTGATATTTTAATCTGTGATACCGCTGGACGTTTACAAAATAAAACAAATCTAATGCAAGAATTAGAAAAAGTTAAGCGTGTAATTAATCGAGCAGTGCCAGATGCGCCTCATGAAGCATTACTATGTTTAGATGCTACAACTGGTCAGAATGCGTTGTCACAAGCTAGAAACTTTAAAGAAGTAACAAATGTTACAGGTATTGTATTAACGAAATTAGATGGTACAGCCAAAGGTGGTATCGTATTAGCCATTCGTAATGAATTGCACATTCCAGTTAAATATGTAGGTTTAGGTGAGCAATTAGATGACTTACAACCATTTAACCCTGAAAGTTATGTCTACGGCTTATTCGCTGATATGATTGAACAAAATGAAGAAATAACAACAGTTGAAAATGATCAAATTGTAACAGAAGAAAAGGACGATAATCATGGGTCAAAATGATTTAGTTAAAACGTTACGAATGAATTATTTGTTTGATTTTTATCAATCCTTATTGACGAATAAACAACGTAATTATTTGGAATTATTTTATCTTGAAGATTATTCTTTAAGTGAAATCGCAGATACTTTTAATGTGAGTAGACAAGCAGTTTATGATAATATAAGAAGAACTGGCGATTTAGTTGAAGATTATGAAAAGAAATTGGAATTATACCAGAAATTTGAGCAACGCCGAGAAATATATGATGAAATGAAACAACATTTAAGTAATCCAGAACAAATACAACGTTATATTCAACAATTAGAAGACTTAGAATAGATATAAATTGAGGGAGGACATCGATATGGCATTTGAAGGGTTATCAGAACGCTTGCAAGCGACGATGCAAAAAATGCGTGGTAAGGGTAAACTTACTGAAGCTGATATAAAGATAATGATGCGTGAAGTAAGATTAGCGTTACTTGAGGCTGACGTAAACTTTAAAGTGGTAAAAGAATTTATTAAAACAGTATCAGAACGCGCATTAGGTTCCGATGTAATGCAATCATTAACACCAGGGCAACAAGTTATTAAAATAGTTCAAGATGAATTAACGCAGTTGATGGGTGGAGAAAATACGTCGATTAATATGTCAAATAAACCACCTACTGTTGTTATGATGGTTGGTTTACAAGGTGCTGGTAAAACAACAACTGCAGGTAAATTAGCATTATTGATGCGTAAAAAATACAACAAAAAACCTATGTTAGTTGCAGCAGATATTTATCGTCCAGCAGCGATAAATCAATTACAAACAGTAGGGAAACAAATTGATATTCCTGTATACAGTGAAGGAGATCAAGTAAAGCCACAACAAATTGTAACTAATGCATTAAAACATGCTAAAGAAGAACATTTAGACTTTGTAATCATTGATACAGCAGGTCGATTACACATCGATGAAGCATTGATGAACGAATTAAAAGAAGTAAAAGACATTGCTAAACCAAACGAAATTATGTTAGTTGTCGATTCAATGACGGGTCAAGATGCTGTCAATGTTGCAGAATCTTTTGACGATCAACTTGATGTCACAGGTGTTACCTTAACTAAATTAGATGGTGATACACGTGGTGGTGCAGCTTTATCTATTCGTTCGGTGACACAAAAACCAATTAAATTTGTTGGTATGAGTGAAAAGTTAGATGGTTTAGAGCTATTCCATCCTGAACGTATGGCATCACGTATTTTAGGTATGGGTGATGTGTTAAGTTTAATTGAAAAAGCGCAACAAGATGTGGATCAAGAAAAAGCAAAAGATTTAGAGAAAAAGATGCGTGAGTCATCGTTTACTTTAGATGATTTTTTAGAACAACTTGATCAGGTGAAAAATCTAGGACCACTGGATGATATTATGAAAATGATTCCAGGTATGAATAAAATGAAAGGGCTAGATAAGCTTAATATGAGTGAAAAGCAAATTGATCATATTAAAGCGATTATCCAGTCAATGACGCCGGCTGAAAGAAACAATCCAGACACATTGAATGTATCACGTAAAAAGCGTATTGCTAAAGGGTCTGGTCGTTCATTACAAGAAGTCAATCGTTTGATGAAACAATTTAACGATATGAAGAAAATGATGAAACAATTCACTGGTGGCGGTAAAGGTAAAAAAGGTAAACGCAATCAAATGCAAAATATGTTAAAAGGTATGAATTTACCGTTTTAATGTTTAATATAACACGCTGATTTTTGTTGCAATGAGATGTGCATCCCGAAAGTTATACTAAAGAATATAACTTTATGGGGTGCATATTTTTAGATACACAATAATAATTAAAAACTGAAATTGCGGATTTGCTAGAACATGAGGTTATTGTTGCTAATATTAATAAGTTATATTGGGGGAATGTGTGCGGTAGAAGTGGTACCATTCATGTCCTTACGGGATAAATTAACTAAACACGTATGTGGTGAAGGCTACTATGAATTTTTATAACCTATTAACAGTCTAATTTAGTAATCACATAGTTATTATTGTAAGAAAAAGGTTCAATAATTTTCCTGGTAAAGAAAAAACTCTTTACAAACATTCACACACCTGTTAATATTATTTCTTGTAGAAAATAAAAATTAAAACATGACTTAAAGGAGATTTTATAAATGGCAGTTAAAATTCGTTTAACACGTTTAGGTTCAAAAAGAAATCCATTCTATCGTATCGTAGTAGCAGATGCTCGTTCTCCACGTGACGGACGTATCATCGAACAAATCGGTACTTATAACCCAACGAGCGCTAATGCTCCAGAAATTAAAGTTGACGAAGCGTTAGCTTTAAAATGGTTAAATGATGGTGCGAAACCAACTGATACAGTTCACAATATCTTATCAAAAGAAGGTATTATGAAAAAATTTGACGAACAAAAGAAAGCTAAGTAATTTAGCGTAAAATTGTTCTAACAATAAGAATAACTCGTTTACACTGACAGTTATTACTCAATGATACGTTGGGAATATCACATGTTAGTAATATAGAACGTATTGGGTACCATAATGGTGCCCTTTTTCTTTGAATTATTTTCAATTAAAATAGAAGTGTTCAAAGCATAGAGTTGGAGGTAATAGAATGAGAGTTGAAGTTGGTCAAATTGTTAACACACATGGTATTAAAGGTGAAATTAAAGTAAAATCCAATTCAGACTTTACAGACGTTCGTTTTCAACCCGGTCAAGTGCTGACAGTTGTGCATAACAATAACGACCTTGAATATACTGTTAAGTCACATAGAGTGCATAAAGGGCTTCATATGCTTACATTTGAAGGTATTAATAATATTAATGATATTGAGCATTTAAAAGGGAGTTCTATTTATCAAGAGCGTGATCATGAAGATATCGTACTTGAGGAAAATGAATTTTATTATTCAGATATTATAGGATGTACAGTTTTTGATGATCAAGAAACACCAATAGGTCGTGTAATTAATATATTTGAAACAGGTGCGAATGATGTGTGGGTGATTAAAGGATCTAAAGAATATTTGATTCCTTATATTGCTGATGTTGTAAAAGAAGTGGATGTTGAAAATAAAAAAATTATCATCACGCCAATGGAAGGATTGTTGGATTAATGAAAATTGATTATTTAACTTTATTTCCTGAAATGTTTGATGGTGTTTTAAATCATTCAATTATGAAACGTGCCCAAGAAAACAATAAATTACAAATCAATACGGTTAATTTTAGAGATTATGCAATTAACAAGCACAACCAAGTAGATGATTATCCGTATGGTGGCGGACAAGGTATGGTGTTAAAGCCTGAACCTGTTTTTAATGCGATGGAAGACTTAGATGTCACAGAACAAACACGCGTTATTTTAATGTGTCCACAAGGCGAGCCATTTTCACATCAGAAAGCTGTTGAATTAAGCAAGGCCGACCACATCGTTTTCATATGCGGACATTATGAAGGTTACGATGAACGTATCCGAACACATCTTGTCACAGATGAAATATCAATGGGTGACTATGTTTTAACTGGTGGAGAATTGCCAGCGATGACCATGACTGATGCTATTGTTAGACTGATTCCAGGTGTTTTAGGTAATGAACAGTCACATCAAGACGATTCATTTTCAGATGGGTTATTAGAGTTTCCGCAATATACACGTCCGCGTGAATTTAAGGGTCTAACAGTTCCAGATGTTTTATTGTCTGGAAATCATGCCAATATTGATGCATGGAGACATGAGCAAAAGTTGATCCGCACATATAATAAAAGACCTGACTTAATTGAAAAATATCCATTAACTAATGCAGATAAGCAAATATTAGAAAGATATAAAATAGGATTGAAAAAAGGTTAGTATTGTGCTAACATAATCTGAGTGTGGAAACACAAAAATCACTATGATCCGCTGCTATATATTTGTCGAGGCAAGAACATAGGTTGAAGAGGAGAATTTATAATGACAAATCACAAATTAATCGAAGCAGTAACTAAATCACAATTACGTACAGACTTACCTAGTTTCCGTCCTGGTGATACTTTACGTGTACACGTACGTATCATTGAGGGTACTCGTGAGCGTATCCAAGTATTCGAAGGCGTTGTAATTAAACGTCGTGGCGGTGGCGTTTCTGAAACGTTTACAGTTCGTAAAATTTCATCAGGTGTTGGCGTGGAACGTACATTCCCATTACACACACCAAAAATTGAAAAAATCGAAGTTAAACGTCGTGGTAAAGTACGTCGTGCTAAATTATATTACTTACGTAGTTTACGTGGTAAAGCTGCTAGAATCCAAGAAATTCGTTAATCAGCATTTAAACAAAGCTATGTATGAGTCAAATTCGACTCAAACAATAAAGCCATCTAGGTCACTTTTATGGAGTGATATAGATGGCTTTTTTTGCTGTTTAGTTAATGTAAAGTTGATAATGTAATTGTTTATTCCTTCTCTATTCATAACGTGTTTGCTCAAAATGGTTATATAAACAAAAGGCTGGGACATAAATCAATGTTCTATCTCTACGAAGTTATATTGGCAGTAGTTGACTGAACGAAAATGCACTTGTAACAAGCCTTTTTCAATTCTAGTCAGGGGCCCCAACACAGAAGCTGACGAAAAGTCAGCTTACAATAATGTGCAAGTTGGCGGGGCCCCAACATAGAAGCTGGCGGAAAGTCAGCTTACAATAATGTGCAAGTTGGGGTGGGACGACGAAATAAATTTTGCGAAAATATCATTTCTGTCCCACTCCCATTAAATATATGCGTAGCTACATTATTTTTGTCTTGCCCATCTCGTGAAAATAATACTACATATAATGCCAAATATAGTAATTGTTATAAGTAAATAATAGTATGGTGGGGCATAGCTCAATTGAATCTTTGTTATATTTTTAGGTGCTTTAATGCCGGTCATAACACCATTTACTTGTTCAACTTTAAGACTTTGATCACCTGATGTCGCTTTCATACCTTGATTATATGCTGTTGGCAAAACAATATACCCAGATGAATTTTTATTTTTAGTAATAGTATAACCTTGCTTTGTCTTACTAACTTTGACAGCCTCTAATGAATTTGAAGCGTCTTTAAGCGTGGTATAATCTTCGCCGTATATCCCTTTTAAATTTACACGATACTTACCTTTAGGCAATGATAATCTAATCCTATCTGAAGCTTTAATGCGTATTGTTACGGGTGTTACAAAGCGTCGATATTTATAAGTGAGTTTATTTCTTTCTTGTGTATATTCATTCACTTTAACATCATGAGCTTTATCCGGCGAAAGTAATTCTAAATCCATTTCAAAATACAAATCTTTAAATTGATTAGAAACTGATTTTGGCAACTGTACAGTTAGACCACCATTATTTTGTTTAACTTGTAATAAATGTTTTGTAGGAGATTGCCAGGCTGCACTATTTAATTTAATTGTTGAATCTGATAGTAAATTTTTATTGGCTTTAAAATAGTCAAGTCCAGACTCCTGTGTAAAATGCTATACAATGTTTTTACCATTTCTACTTATCAAAATTGATGTATTTTCTTGAAGAATAAATCCATTCATCATGTAGGTCCATAAGAACGGCTCCAATT
>NZ_JACYVY010000013.1:0-52373 GCF_017151825.1 Staphylococcus sp. EG-SA-18 | reverse complement strand
CTCCTTTATTTTATTATAAAATAATTATATTAAATTTAGTTAAGAGTTTCAATATAAATTTTTAATCTATGTTTAAAAAATATTCAATTTTTACACATTATCAGTTTATGTAATAATTTAGTAGCTTATTTACTAAATTGTAAACATCTCATTCAATAATTAATATGATCGAAAGTTTCATGAAAATATATTAGTCGATTTTGAAAGAAGCGTAGTCAATTTATGTCTTTCTATAAAAATTTACTATTAAGAAAATCTCTGCGTATTTTTCTATAATCAGTTTCGTATTTATACGATTCTGGAGTTCAATATTAATGTCTTATATTTAAAATGCCATACCTATGCAATAGAACATATATTCTTTTTGTGAGTAGAAAGTTTGTTATATTAGAAGTGAATAATTTTAAAACATATTATGGAAATGTAAGAAGGAGTATTATGAAACTAGGTAAAGTAGATTGTTGAAAATTCCATACAATAGGAGAAGTAAAGTGAATAAAATCTGGTATTACTAAAGCTATTGATTGTCCTAATTGTAATAAAAAGTTGGATAGTGTAGTTGAGGGGAGAAAAACTAAAATGCAATAATATATTCTTAATGGATCATTATAAATACCAATTAGATTAAAGTATTGCGAACATTTACAATTAGAAATCAGTATTAATCTGCCATAGATAATTGTATTAATGTAAAAAATAAAATAGAATGAGAATATACGGAAATTTTTTATACATTTATAACCAATTCTGTTAAACTGTGAAGAGTAGAGTTAAAAACGAACTTTTTGTTTATTTTTATTAAAAATGTTCTGTTTTTGAAAATTCGAGTATACATACGATAGGAGTTAAAAAAATGATTGAACGCTATTCTAGAGAAGAAATGTCTAATATTTGGACTGATCAAAATCGCTATGAAGCATGGTTAGAAGTGGAAATTTTAGCATGTGAAGCATGGAGTGAATTAGGACATATACCGAAAGCTGACGTACAAAAAATTCGTCAAAACGCAAAGGTAAATGTCGAACGTGCACAAGAAATTGAACAAGAAACGCGCCATGATGTTGTAGCCTTTACTAGACAAGTTTCTGAAACGCTAGGTGAAGAACGTAAGTGGGTACATTATGGTTTAACTTCTACTGATGTTGTAGATACAGCTTTAAGTTTCGTTATTAAACAAGCAAATGACATTATTGAAAAAGATTTAGAAAGATTTATCGACGTTTTAGCTGAAAAAGCAAAAAATTATAAATATACATTGATGATGGGACGTACACATGGAGTGCATGCAGAACCAACTACATTTGGTGTCAAAATGGCATTGTGGTACACGGAAATGCAACGTAACTTACAACGTTTCAAACAAGTAAGAGAAGAAATTGAAGTAGGGAAAATGAGTGGTGCAGTAGGTACTTTTGCTAACATTCCTCCTGAAATAGAAAGTTATGTGTGTAAACATTTAGGTATTGGCACAGCGCCTGTATCAACGCAAACATTGCAACGCGATCGACATGCATACTATATTGCGACATTAGCATTAATCGCGACGTCACTAGAAAAATTTGCCGTTGAAATTCGTAACCTTCAAAAAACCGAAACAAGAGAAGTTGAAGAAGCATTTGCAAAAGGCCAAAAAGGTTCATCTGCAATGCCTCATAAACGAAATCCAATTGGTTCTGAAAATATCACAGGTATTTCAAGAGTCATTCGTGGTTATATTACTACAGCTTATGAGAATGTGCCATTATGGCATGAAAGAGATATTTCTCATTCTTCTGCTGAGCGTATTATGTTACCAGATGTTACAATAGCACTAGATTATGCATTGAATCGTTTCACAAATATTGTGGACCGTTTAACTGTATTTGAAGATAATATGCGTAATAACATAGATAAAACATTTGGTCTGATTTTCTCACAACGTGTCTTATTAGCATTAATTAATAAAGGTATGGTTCGTGAAGAAGCATACGACAAAGTACAACCAAAAGCGATGATATCTTGGGAAACGAAAACACCTTTCCGTGAATTAATCGAACAAGATGAGTCTATTACAAGTGTTTTAACAAAAGAAGAATTGGATGAATGTTTCGATCCTAAACATCATTTGAATCAAGTTGACACTATTTTCGAACGCGCTGGATTAGCATAAAATTAAATAAAGTAACGATTCAGATTTAATAAAATATAAATCGCTACACTTTAATAGATTAATGCGTTAAAATGACATAAAGAATAAAATTATAGGGGTTGTTTCGATATGCAAATTGAAAAATTACGAGGTGCAGCGTTAGATGAATTGTTTGATGCAATACTAACGTTAGAAAATAGAGAAGAATGTTACCAATTTTTCGATGATTTGTGTACTGTAAATGAAATTCAATCACTGTCTCAAAGATTACAAGTTGCTAAAATGATTAAGCAAGGTTATACCTATGCAACGATTGAACAAGAATCTGGAGCATCGACTGCAACGATTTCTAGAGTGAAGCGTTCATTACAATGGGGTAATGATGCTTATACAATGATTTTAGATCGTATGAATATTGAAACAAATGAATAATAAATGAACGATAAACAATGGTTATCTATCTGCACTAATAAGGTAGATAATCATTGTTTTTTCACGAAAAAATTTACAGAGTAAAAGAACTTAAATTTCATATTAAGTCTTTAGAACTCGACACTTAAAAATGCTATAATCATATGTATGTTAAAAAAGGAGTTTCGGAAAATGTATGACATTAAAAAATGGCGCCATATTTTTAAATTAGACCCAGCTAAACATATTTCAGATGATGATTTAGATGCGATTTGTATGTCTCAAACAGATGCAATTATGATTGGTGGAACTGATGACGTTACTGAAGATAATGTCATTCATTTAATGAGCAGAGTAAGAAGATACCCATTGCCTTTAGTACTTGAAATATCAAACATCGAAAGTGTAATGCCTGGTTTTGATTTTTATTTTGTACCTACAGTACTGAACAGTACAGATGTTGTATTTCACAATGGTACATTATTAGAAGCGCTTAAAACATATGGACATAGTATAGATTTTGAGGAAGTAATATTTGAAGGGTATGTCGTGTGCAATGCTGATAGCAAAGTGGCAAAACATACCAAAGCAAATACAGATTTAACAACAGAAGATTTAGAAGCATATGCCCAAATGGTCAATCATATGTATCGATTACCGGTTATGTATATAGAGTATAGTGGCATTTATGGCGACGTATCAAAGGTTCAAGCTGTCTCAGAACATCTAACAGAAACGCAACTTTTTTATGGTGGCGGTATTTCCTCAGAACAACAAGCGACAGAGATGGCAGCTATTGCAGATACAATTATCGTCGGTGATATTATTTATAAAGATATTAAAAAAGCTTTAAAAACAGTAAAAATAAAGGAGTCTAGTAAATGAATGCGTTATTAAATCATATGAATACAGAGCAAAGTGAAGCTGTAAAGACAACAGAAGGACCATTGTTAATTATGGCAGGTGCTGGTTCAGGGAAGACACGTGTTTTAACACATAGAATTGCTTATTTATTAGACGAAAAAGATGTCTCACCATACAATGTTTTGGCTATTACTTTTACAAATAAAGCTGCAAGAGAAATGAAAGAACGTGTTCAAAAATTAGTAGGTGATCAAGCAGAAGTTATTTGGATGTCAACATTCCACTCAATGTGTGTTCGTATTTTACGTCGTGATGCAGATCGAATTGGTATAGAACGCAATTTTACGATAATTGATCCTACAGACCAAAAATCTGTTATTAAAGACGTCTTAAAAAATGAAAATATTGATAGTAAAAAGTTTGAACCTCGTATGTTTATCGGTGCGATCAGTAATTTGAAAAATGAACTTAAAACACCTGCAGATGCTCAAAAAGAAGCCACAGATTATCACTCGCAAATGGTAGCAACGGTTTATAGTGGATATCAACGCCAATTGTCACGTAATGAAGCGTTAGATTTTGATGACCTTATTATGACAACGATTAACTTATTTGAGCGTGTACCAGAAGTTCTAGAATATTATCAGAACAAATTCCAATATATTCATGTAGATGAGTATCAAGATACTAATAAAGCACAATACACATTAGTTAAATTATTAGCAAGTAAGTTTAAAAACTTATGTGTTGTAGGTGACTCAGATCAGTCAATTTATGGTTGGCGTGGTGCTGATATTCAAAATATCTTATCATTTGAAAAAGACTATCCAGAAGCGAATACAATCTTTTTAGAGCAAAATTATCGTTCGACGAAAACGATTTTAAATGCGGCTAACGAAGTGATTAAAAATAATTCTGAACGTAAGCCAAAAGGACTGTGGACTGCAAATACGAATGGTGAGAAAATTCATTACTATGAAGCAATGACGGAACGTGATGAAGCGGAATTTGTAATACGAGAAATTATGAAGCATCAACGTAATGGTAAGAAATATCAAGATATGGCAATTTTATATAGAACGAATGCACAATCACGTGTACTTGAGGAAACATTCATGAAATCTAATATGCCATACACAATGGTTGGTGGCCAAAAGTTCTATGACCGTAAAGAAATCAAAGATTTATTAAGTTATTTGCGTATAATTGCCAATAGTAATGATGACATTAGTTTGCAACGTATTATTAATGTTCCAAAAAGAGGTGTAGGTCCTTCATCTGTTGAAAAAGTTCAAAACTATGCACTTCAAAACAATATCAGTATGTTTGATGCACTTGGAGAAGCTGATTTTATCGGATTGTCAAAAAAGGTGACACAAGAGTGTCTTAATTTTTACGAGTTAATCCAAAGCTTGATAAAAGAACAAGAATTTTTAGAAATTCATGAAATAGTTGATGAAGTATTACAAAAGTCTGGCTATCGAGAAATGCTTGAACGTGAAAATACATTAGAATCTCGAAGTAGATTAGAAAACATCGATGAATTTATGTCAGTACCAAAAGACTATGAGGAAAATACCCCATTAGAAGAACAGTCATTAATTAACTTTTTAACGGATTTATCGTTAGTAGCTGATATTGATGAGGCAGATACTGAAAATGGCGTAACACTAATGACGATGCACTCGGCTAAGGGCCTTGAATTTCCAATTGTCTTTATAATGGGGATGGAAGAATCTTTATTCCCACATATTAGAGCGATTAAGAGTGAAGATGATCATGAAATGCAAGAAGAACGTCGTATTTGTTATGTAGCAATTACAAGGGCTGAAGAGGTGTTATATATCACTCATGCGACATCAAGAATGTTATTTGGTCGCCCTCAGTCAAATATGCCATCCAGATTTTTAAAGGAAATTCCAGAATCACTATTAGAAAATCATTCAAGTGGCAAACGACAAACGATACAACCTAAGGCAAAACCTTTTGCTAAACGCGGATTTAGTCAACGAACAACGTCAACGAAAAAACAAGTATTGTCATCTGATTGGAATGTAGGTGACAAAGTGATGCATAAAGCCTGGGGAGAAGGCATGGTGAGTAATGTAAACGAGAAAAATGGCTCAATCGAACTAGATATTATCTTTAAATCACAAGGGCCAAAACGTTTGTTAGCGCAATTTGCACCAATTGAAAAAAAGGAGGATTAAGGGATGGCTGATTTATCGTCTCGTGTGAACGAGTTACATGATTTATTAAATCAATACAGTTATGAATACTATGTAGAGGATAATCCATCTGTACCAGATAGTGAATATGACAAATTACTTCATGAACTGATTAAAATAGAAGAGGAGCATCCTGAGTATAAGACTGTAGATTCTCCAACAGTTAGAGTTGGCGGTGAAGCCCAAGCCTCTTTCAATAAAGTCAACCATGACACGCCAATGTTAAGTTTAGGGAATGCATTTAATGAGGATGATTTGAGAAAATTCGACCAACGCATACGTGAACAAATTGGCAACGTTGAATATATGTGCGAATTAAAAATTGATGGCTTAGCAGTATCATTGAAATATGTTGATGGATACTTCGTTCAAGGTTTAACACGTGGTGATGGAACAACAGGTGAAGATATTACCGAAAATTTAAAAACAATTCATGCGATACCTTTGAAAATGAAAGAACCATTAAATGTAGAAGTTCGTGGTGAAGCATATATGCCGAGACGTTCATTTTTACGATTAAATGAAGAAAAAGAAAAAAATGATGAGCAGTTATTTGCAAATCCAAGAAACGCTGCTGCGGGATCATTAAGACAGTTAGATTCTAAATTAACGGCAAAACGAAAGCTAAGCGTATTTATATATAGTGTCAATGATTTCACTGATTTCAATGCGCGTTCGCAAAGTGAAGCATTAGATGAGTTAGATAAATTAGGTTTTACAACGAATAAAAATAGAGCGCGTGTAAATAATATCGATGGTGTTTTAGAGTATATTGAAAAATGGACAAGCCAAAGAGAGTCATTACCTTATGATATTGATGGGATTGTTATTAAGGTTAATGATTTAGATCAACAGGATGAGATGGGATTCACACAAAAATCTCCTAGATGGGCCATTGCTTATAAATTTCCAGCTGAGGAAGTAGTAACTAAATTATTAGATATTGAATTAAGTATTGGACGAACAGGTGTAGTCACACCTACTGCTATTTTAGAACCAGTAAAAGTAGCTGGTACAACTGTATCAAGAGCATCTTTGCACAATGAGGATTTAATTCATGACAGAGATATTCGAATTGGTGATAGTGTTGTAGTGAAAAAAGCAGGTGACATCATACCTGAAGTTGTACGTAGTATTCCAGAACGTAGACCTGAGGATGCTGTCACATATCATATGCCAACCCATTGTCCAAGTTGTGGACATGAATTAGTACGTATTGAAGGCGAAGTAGCACTTCGTTGCATTAATCCAAAATGCCAAGCACAACTTGTTGAAGGATTGATTCACTTTGTATCAAGACAAGCCATGAATATTGATGGTTTAGGCACTAAAATTATTCAACAGCTTTATCAAAGCGAATTAATTAAAGATGTTGCTGATATTTTCTATTTAACAGAAGAAGATTTATTACCTTTAGACAGAATGGGGCAGAAAAAAGTTGATAATTTATTAGCTGCCATTCAACAAGCTAAGGACAACTCTTTAGAAAATTTATTATTTGGTCTAGGTATTAGGCATTTAGGTGTTAAAGCGAGCCAAGTGTTAGCAGAAAAATATGAAACGATAGATCGATTACTAACGGTAACTGAAGCGGAATTAGTAGAAATTCATGATATAGGTGATAAAGTAGCACAATCTGTAGTTACTTATTTAGAAAATGAAGATATTCGTGCTTTAATTCAAAAATTAAAAGATAAACATGTTAATATGATTTATAAAGGTATCAAAACATCAGATATTGAAGGACATCCTGAATTTAGTGGTAAAACGATAGTACTGACTGGTAAGCTACATCAAATGACACGCAATGAAGCATCTAAATGGCTTGCATCACAAGGTGCTAAAGTTACAAGTAGCGTTACTAAAAATACAGATGTCGTTATTGCTGGTGAAGATGCAGGTTCAAAATTAACAAAAGCACAAAGTTTAGGTATTGAAATTTGGACAGAGCAACAATTTGTAGATAAGCAAAATGAATTAAATAGTTAGAGGGGTATGTCGATGAAGCGTACATTAGTATTATTGATTACAGCTATCTTTATACTCGCTGCTTGTGGTAACCATAAGGATGACCAGGCTGGAAAAGATAATCAAAAACATAACAATAGTTCAAATCAAGTAAAAGAAATTGCTACGGATAAAAATGTACAAGGTGATAACTATCGTACATTGTTACCATTTAAAGAAAGCCAGGCAAGAGGACTTTTACAAGATAACATGGCAAATAGTTATAATGGCGGCGACTTTGAAGATGGTTTATTGAACTTAAGTAAAGAAGTATTTCCAACAGATAAATATTTGTATCAAGATGGTCAATTTTTGGACAAGAAAACAATTAATGCCTATTTAAATCCTAAGTATACAAAACGTGAAATCGATAAGATGTCTGAAAAAGATAAAAAAGACAAGAAAGCGAATGAAAATTTAGGACTTAATCCATCACACGAAGGTGAAACAGATCCTGAAAAGATTGCAGAAAAATCACCAGCCTATTTATCTAACATTTTAGAGCAAGATTTTTATGGTGGTGGAGATACAAAAGGTAAGAATATTAAAGGTATGACGATTGGTTTAGCTATGAATAGTGTTTATTACTATAAAAAAGAAAAAGATGGACCGACTTTTAGTAAAAAACTAGATGATAGCGAAGTTAAAAAGCAAGGTAAACAAATGGCTAGTGAGATATTATCAAGGTTACGTGAAAATGATGATTTAAAAGATATACCAATTCATTTTGCAATTTATAAGCAATCAAGTGAAGATTCAATCACACCAGGTGAATTTATCACTCAAGCGACTGCAGAAAAGAGTCAAACAAAGCTTAATGAATGGCATAATATCAATGAAAAATCAGCTTTATTACCTTCTTCAACAGCAGTAGATTATGATGAAAATTTAAATAATAATTTCAAGCAATTTAATGATAATTTGCAATCATATTTTTCTAATTTCACACAAGCAGTAGGGAAAGTTAAATTTGTTGATAAAAAGCCACAACGATTAGTAGTAGATTTACCAATCGATTACTATGGACAAGCTGAAACAATTGGTATTACACAGTACGTTACTGAACAAGCGAATAAATATTTCGATAAAATCGATAACTATGAAATTCGTATTAAAGATGGTAACCAACCACGTGCTTTAATTAGTAAGACAAAAGATGACAAAGAACCGCAAGTTCATATTTACAGTAATTAATTGTAATTTAAAGATAATAAAAAGGTACCAATGTTAGTCAGAATTTTGATTAACATTAGTACCTTTTTAATTTGTTAAGACTTATGAATTATTTTTCTCTAACGATGTCGCGGACTTTGTTTAAGTCAGTTTCAACAAATGCACCAGGTTTTTTAGTAAGTTTACTTACAACATATGTAACGATTACACTTACAATAAATCCAGGAATAATTTCATATAAGCCGAATATTTCGTTGATATGTGCCAATGGTTTAATCCACGCAATCCAAACGATAACGACTAAGGCACCTGAAACCATTCCACTTACAGCACCGGCACGTGTCAAACCTTTCCAGTAAAGTGCAAATAGCACAAGTGGACTGAACGATGCACCAAATCCGGCCCAAGCGTTACCTACTAAGTTTAGAATTGTGTCGTTTGGATTCCATGCAATCGCGATGGCAACAATTGCTACAACTAATACAGATAATCTTCCAATCATAACAAATTCTTTTTGGTGCGTTTTAGCTTTTTCTTCACCACGAATTAATTTATAAAAGTCTTCCGTTAGTGAACTAGATGTTACAAGTAATTGTGAAGAAATCGTGCTCATAATTGCAGCTAGAATCGCAGCAAGTAAGAAACCACCTACAAGAGGATGGAAGAGTACTTGACTCATCACGATGAATAATGTCTCAGGATCTTCTAGTTTAATATGATAAGCAGGTACGAATGCAATACCTGTTAAACCAACAGCCACAGCGCCTAATAAACCAACAGCCATCCAGCTAATACCTAAACGTCTAGCTTTAGGTAGCATCTTGTGTGATTTAATAGACATAAACCTTACAATGATATGAGGTTGACCGAAATAACCTAATCCCCATGAAAATAGAGAGATAATTCCTATAAATGATAACCCTTTAAATAAATTTAAATTTGTAGGTTTCATAGCTGCTACATCATGAAACGTTCCCCAGCCGTTTAAATTCATCATAGCAACAATAAGGACCATAACCATCGCAATTAACATAATGACACCTTGGAAGAAATCTGTAATTGATACAGCTAAATATCCACCAAAGAAAGTATAGAAAATGACAATGAAAGCAACTAATATTAAACCGAAATGATAATCTAATCCAAAAGCACTTTCAAATAGTTTACCACCAGATACGAAACCAGAATGTGTATATAATGTAAAGAATACTACGATAATCAATCCAGAAATAATCTTTAACACATTATTTTTATCGTTTAAACGATTTTTAAAGAAATCTGGTAATGTAATTGCATCTCCAGCTAATTCGGTATAAACACGAAGTCTAGGAGCAACAACAAAGTAATTTATATAAGCACCTAATGTTAAACCGATTGTAATCCACATAGCTGATAGACCAGTGCTATAGACAGAACCAGGTAGCCCCATAATCATCCATCCACTCATATCTGAAGCTCCAGCTGATAATGCAGTAATATACGGTCCAATACTACGTCCACCTAACATGTACTCGCTTAGGTTACCAGTTGCTTGCTTGTAACCGTAAAAGCCAATAACGATTAGTATCAAGAAGTAGACGGCAATCATAATATAAGTTTGCCAATTGGCATCTACTTGTTGACTTAATGCTGTCCCCATTGTAAGCATGATAAACACTCCCTTTATTTAATTTATAATTTAGTTACTTGAAAACATTATACATAAAGATAAATGTTTAGAAAAGTAGGAAAATTAAATTTATTCTTTTTGAAATACTTGCATACCAATATAGAAAGCGCTTTCGTATTTTTTGGATATGAGCAAATTTTTATAATTAAAATTGCATAATCATAATATTGAATTGGGTTGTCTAATATTAAAAGAGTGTTGTTTTCATAAAAAATGATTTGATAAACGAATGATAATGTTTATACAGTTTATATGAAATTAAAGTAGCACCTCATAAATACTTAGATTTTTAATTGGAAATTTGATACAATTTAGTGATGAATGACTTAAAGGAGGCTTTTATTAATGACAAAAGTAACACGTGAAGAAGTTGAGCATATCGCGAATCTTGCAAGACTTCAAATTTCTCCTGAAGAAACGGAAGAAATGGCCAACACATTAGAAAGCATTTTAGATTTTGCAAAACAAAATGATAGCGCTGATACAGAAGGCGTTGAACCTACATATCACGTTTTAGATTTACAAAACGTTTTACGTGAAGATAAAGCAATTAAAGGTATTCCGCAAGAATTAGCTTTGAAAAATGCCAAAGAAACAGAAGATGGACAATTTAAAGTGCCTACAATCATGAATGAGGAGGACGCGTAAGATGAGCATTCGCTACGAATCGGTTGAGAATTTATTAACTTTAATAAAAGACAAAAAAATCAAACCATCTGATGTTGTTAAAGATATATATGATGCAATTGAAGAGACTGATCCAACAATTAAGTCTTTTCTAGCGCTGGATAAAGAAAATGCAATCAAAAAAGCGCAAGAATTGGATGAATTACAAGCAAAAGATCAAATGGATGGCAAATTATTTGGTATTCCAATGGGTATAAAAGATAACATTATTACAAACGGATTAGAAACAACATGTGCAAGTAAAATGTTAGAAGGTTTTGTGCCAATTTACGAATCTACTGTAATGGAAAAACTACATAAAGAGAATGCCGTTTTAATCGGTAAATTAAATATGGATGAGTTTGCAATGGGTGGTTCAACAGAAACATCTTATTTCAAAAAAACAGTTAACCCATTTGACCATAAAGCAGTACCAGGTGGTTCATCAGGTGGATCTGCAGCAGCAGTTGCAGCTGGTTTAGTACCATTTAGCTTAGGTTCAGACACAGGTGGTTCAATTAGACAACCGGCTGCATATTGTGGCGTTGTCGGTATGAAACCAACATACGGTCGTGTATCTCGATTTGGATTAGTTGCTTTTGCATCTTCATTAGACCAAATTGGTCCATTGACTCGAAATGTAAAAGATAATGCAATCGTATTAGAAGCTATTTCTGGTGCAGATGTTAATGACTCTACAAGTGCACCAGTTGATGATGTAGACTTTACATCTGAAATTGGTAAAGATATTAAAGGATTAAAAGTTGCATTACCTAAAGAATACTTAGGTGAAGGTGTAGCTGATGACGTAAAAGAAGCAGTTCAAAACGCTGTAGAAACTTTAAAATCTTTAGGTGCTGTCGTTGAGGAAGTATCATTGCCAAATACTAAATTTGGTATTCCATCATATTACGTGATTGCATCATCAGAAGCTTCGTCAAACCTTTCTCGTTTTGACGGAATTCGTTATGGTTATCATTCTAAAGAAGCTCATTCATTAGAAGAATTATATAAAATGTCAAGATCTGAAGGTTTCGGTAAAGAAGTAAAACGTCGTATTTTCTTAGGTACATTTGCATTAAGTTCAGGTTACTACGATGCTTACTATAAAAAATCTCAAAAAGTTAGAACATTGATTAAAAATGACTTTGATAAAGTATTCGAAAATTATGATGTAGTAGTTGGTCCAACAGCGCCTACAACTGCGTTTAATTTAGGTGAAGAAATTGATGATCCATTAACAATGTATGCCAATGATTTATTAACAACACCAGTAAACTTAGCTGGATTACCTGGTATTTCTGTTCCTTGTGGACAATCAAATGGCCGACCAATCGGTTTACAGTTCATTGGTAAACCATTCGATGAAAAAACGTTATATCGTGTCGCTTATCAATATGAAACACAATACAATTTACATGACGTTTATGAAAAATTATAAGGAGTGGAAATCATGCATTTTGAAACAGTTATAGGACTTGAAGTTCACGTAGAGTTAAAAACGGACTCAAAAATGTTTTCTCCATCACCAGCGCATTTTGGAGCAGAACCTAACTCAAATACAAATGTTATCGACTTAGCATATCCAGGTGTCTTACCAGTTGTTAATAAGCGGGCAGTAGACTGGGCAATGCGTGCTGCAATGGCACTA
Organism: Staphylococcus sp. EG-SA-18; assembly: GCF_017151825.1. NCBI lineage: Bacteria > Bacillati > Bacillota > Bacilli > Caryophanales > Staphylococcaceae > Staphylococcus > Staphylococcus sp. EG-SA-18. Next base: position 39,576 of record NZ_JACYVY010000013.1, on the reverse strand, counting down.
AATATGGAAATCGCAACAGAATCTAAGTTTGACCGTAAGAACTATTTCTATCCAGATAATCCAAAAGCATATCAAATTTCTCAATTTGATCAACCAATTGGTGAAAATGGATATATCGATATCGAAGTCGACGGTGAAACAAAACGAATCGGTATTACTCGTCTTCACATGGAAGAAGATGCTGGTAAGTCAACACATAAAGGTGAGTATTCATTAGTTGACTTGAACCGTCAAGGTACACCGCTAATTGAAATCGTATCTGAACCAGATATTCGTTCACCTAAAGAAGCATATGCATATTTAGAAAAATTGCGTTCAATTATTCAATACACTGGTGTATCAGACGTTAAGATGGAAGAGGGATCTTTACGTTGTGATGCTAACATCTCTTTACGTCCATATGGTCAAGAAAAATTTGGTACTAAAGCCGAATTGAAAAACTTAAACTCATTTAACTATGTACGTAAAGGTTTAGAATATGAAGAAAAACGCCAAGAAGAAGAATTGTTAAATGGTGGAGAAATCGGACAAGAAACACGTCGATTTGATGAATCTACAGGTAAAACAATTTTAATGCGTGTTAAAGAAGGTTCTGATGATTACCGTTACTTCCCAGAGCCTGACATTGTACCTTTATATATTGATGATGCTTGGAAAGAGCGTGTTCGTCAGACAATTCCTGAATTACCAGATGAACGTAAAGCTAAGTATGTAAATGAATTAGGTTTACCTGCATACGATGCACACGTATTAACATTGACTAAAGAAATGTCAGATTTCTTTGAATCAACAATTGAACACGGTGCAGATGTTAAATTAACATCTAACTGGTTAATGGGTGGCGTAAACGAATATTTAAATAAAAATCAAGTAGAATTATTAGATACTAAATTAACACCAGAAAATTTAGCAGGTATGATTAAACTTATCGAAGACGGAACAATGAGCAGTAAAATTGCGAAGAAAGTCTTCCCAGAGTTAGCAGCTAAAGGTGGTAATGCTAAACAGATTATGGAAGATAATGGCTTAGTTCAAATTTCTGATGAAGCAACACTTCTAAAATTTGTAAATGAAGCATTAGACAATAACGAACAATCAGTTGAAGATTACAAAAATGGTAAAGGCAAAGCTATGGGCTTCTTAGTTGGTCAAATTATGAAAGCGTCTAAAGGTCAAGCTAATCCACAATTAGTAAATCAACTATTAAAACAAGAATTAGATAAAAGATAATTTAAATCATCAAACTATGAAGATTTAAAAAATAAACCCTTGATTGCTGACTTAGATGCAATCGAGGGTTTATTTATATCTATAGAAGTCATATTACTTTTAACTTTATTCATTGTACATGTTAATGGTAAAAATATTAATTTTATTAATGCGTTAGCTTTAATTATATTAAGGCAAACTGTATAATAAAAAGGTATAAAACATTTTTGTATAAAGACAACATTATATTTACAACATCATTTTAAAGGTAAAATAGCATAACTGACGAAGTCTATATAATGAAGAACGGCAAAAAATGCTGAATAAATAACAAGCTTTGTACATATTGAGATAGTATTTGTTTAAGATACAAGTTGGTCTTTAACGATATTAAGAATGATGAAATAAGACTGAGCCTGGGTCATAAATTCAATGTCCTAGGCACTACAATGTTATATTGGCAGTAGTTGACTGAAAGAAAATACGCTTGTAACAAGCTTTTTTCAATTCTAGTGGGGCCCCAACAAAGAAGCTGACTTTCTGTCAGCTTACAATAATGTGCAAGTTGGGGTAGAACGAAATAAATTTTGTTAAATATTATTTCTGTCCCACTCCCTATTAGACGAAACAAAGATGATGTTAAAATATATGAATTTTAAGTAGAGGGATAAGATATGAGGAAACGTGCTAGAATCATTTATAACCCGACATCAGGTAAAGAGCTATTTAAAAGAGAATTACCTGATGCCTTAATAAAATTAGAAAAAGCGGGATATGAAACGAGTGCATATGCAACCGAGAAAATAGGTGATGCCACACTTGAAGCAGAAAGAGCTATGCATGAAAATTATGATGTATTAATCGCTGCAGGTGGTGATGGAACATTAAATGAAGTAGTTAATGGTATCGCAGAAAAGCCTAATCGTCCTAAGCTAGGTGTCATTCCTATGGGTACTGTTAATGACTTTGGACGTGCATTGCATATACCTAATGACATCATGGGGGCACTTGATGTCATCATTGAAGGTCATTCTACTAAAGTAGATATTGGTAAAATGAATAATCGATACTTTATTAATTTAGCTGCAGGCGGACAATTGACGCAAGTCTCTTATGAAACACCGAGTAAATTGAAATCTATTGTTGGTCCATTTGCTTATTACATCAAAGGTTTCGAAATGTTACCTCAAATGAAAGCTGTAGATTTAAGAATTGAATATGATGGTAATGTTTTCCAAGGAGAAGCATTATTATTCTTTTTAGGTTTAACAAATTCAATGGCAGGATTTGAAAAATTAGTGCCGGACGCTAAGTTAGATGACGGCTATTTTACGTTAATTATAGTTGAAAAATCAAACCTTGCAGAACTTGGTCATATTATGACTTTAGCTTCAAGAGGAGAACATACTAAGCATCCTAAAGTTATTTATGAAAAAGCAAAGGCAATTAATATTTCATCATTCACAGACTTACAACTAAATGTAGATGGAGAATATGGTGGTAAATTACCAGCGAATTTCTTAAATCTAGAACGTCATATAGATGTCTTTGCACCTAATGATATTGTAAATGAAGAGTTAATAAATAATGATCATGTTGATGACAATTTAATCGAAGAATAAACAGAAATAGTGAAATATATAATGGCAGGTTAGGAAGCGCATAATTTTGTTCCTAACCTGTTCATTTTGGAGGTAAAATTTTGCAAGCAATAGCTAAAAATGACATAAAAACGGGAACAGTTGTTGATTTAACGCATGAAGGCCATGGTGTCGTAAAAATAGATCGCTTTCCTATTTTCATACCACAAGCTTTAATTAATGAACAAATTGAATATAAAATTATCAAAGTAAAAAAGAACTTTGCGATAGGTAAGTTGCTTAATATAAATACGAGAAGTGAGAATCGTGTTGCACCGCCATGTATATATTATGAACGTTGTGGTGGGTGCCAACTTCAACACTTATCATACGAAGCACAACTTGAAATGAAAAAGGAACAAGTGATTAATTTGTTTCAGCGAAAAGCGCATTTTGATAATTCTAAGATTAACGATACAGTTGGCATGACAGATCCTTGGAGATATCGAAACAAGTCCCAGATTCCAGTTGGTAAGAATGAACAGAATGAAGTTATTATGGGCTTTTATCGTCAAAGAAGCCATGACATTATTGACATGGAAAGTTGTTTAATACAAGATTCACAACATCAAGAAGTGATGAATGAAGTTAAATCTATTTTAAAAGATTTAAATGTAAGTATTTATCAAGAACAATTGAAAAAAGGTTTAATGAGACATTTGGTTGTAAGAACAGGATATCATACAGACGAAATGATGATTATTTTTGTAACTAATGGTAAAAAGTGGCCACAAAAAAATGCTGTTGTTGAGAAGATATTAGATGCATTTCCTAATGTGACAAGCATTAAACAAAACATTAATGATAGCCACTCTAATGTTATTATGGGGCGTCAATCTATAACGCTATATGGTAAAGATACAATTATTGATCAATTAACAGATAGTACATTTAAAATAAGTGATCAGTCATTCTACCAAATTAATTCTGAACAAACAGAGAAATTATATAATAAAGCAATTGAATATGCGCAATTGACAGGTAATGAAGTTGTATTAGATACCTATTGTGGTATTGGAACAATAGGGCTATATATGGCACCACATGCAAAACATGTATACGGTGTTGAAGTAGTACCTTCTGCAATTGAAGACGCACAACAAAATGCGACTATAAACCAATGCAATAATACAACTTTTGTCTGTGGGAAAGCTGAAGAAGTTATTTTACAATGGAAAGCACAAGGGATTAAACCAGATGTTGTAATGGTTGATCCGCCAAGAAAGGGCTGTGACGAAACGTTTATTCAGACTTTGCTTACATTAGAACCTAAGCGTATTGTCTATATTTCATGTAATCCCGCAACACAGCAACGTGATGCATTATTATTAGCTGAAAAATATCAACTTGAAGAGGTAACACCGGTAGATATGTTTCCACAAACAACACATGTTGAGACAGTGGCATTATTCAATTTGAAATAGCGCACATGATTTGAGATAAAATTTCGCCTTAATAAGTGAAGAAAGAAGTCGTATATTAAAATTTTATTACAGCCAATTTACTTTCTTGATATGAACTTTTTAAATTAAATGTGACATTGTATACTATATTTAAAGAAGAATAAGAATGTCATGATCGGGAGGGTTGGTAATGCATAAAATTGATTTAACGACAAATAATTTTCAAATGCGAAGGTTTATTATCTTGCAACTTGTTATTGCGTTATTCGTGATTTTATTTACGTATAAGTGGGCGTTAGGTGTCACAGCGGTTGTCGATCAAAATATCATCATCAATCTTGTATATGGGTTTGCTGGATTCATTATTTTATTGATTTTACATGAACTTATCCATAGAGCATTATTTCTTTTATTTAAAAAAGATAGCAAACCTATGTTTAATATAAAAAAAGACAGAATCTTATTCCAAACAGCAGATGCTTGCTTCAACAAATGGCAATTCTCAATTATTATGCTGTCACCACTAATCCTATTAAGTACTGGCTTGCTTATTTTAATTAAGGTATTTGGTTATTCATCACTTATTTTTATGTTTAGTATGCATACTGCTTATTGCTTTATAGATATTCTGCTTGTTGCATTAACAATATCTAGTAGTTTTAAATATGTTCAACAAGATGAAGATAGTATTTATTTGTATCATCAAAAGCCGGCTCAATAATAAATTTTAATATGATGATACCAACAAAATGAATTTGCTTGAATTATTTCAGATTACCTATGTTTTCTTACTCAATCGTCTTCATCATCATGCTTAAATAGCAATTGATTTTATAACAACTTGTAGTTATCTCAATATAGTTATCGCTAAGTGCAAGATTTATGTAAAAAAATCGTACACAGCGTATAATTATGTTGAGATATTTTTGTGCGTTATAAAAGTAAAAATTAGTAGGGAGGTGAGCACTTGACTGAGAGACGAATTATTCATATAGATATGGACTATTTTTTTGCACAAGTCGAAATGAGAGACAACCCCAAATTGAAAGGGAAACCAGTTATTGTTGGTGGTAAAGCAAGCAGTAGGGGTGTTGTCTCTACGGCATCTTATGAAGCACGAAAATACGGCGTCCATTCAGCAATGCCTATGTCACAAGCGCATAAATTATGTCCAAATGGATACTTTGTCACAAGTAATTTTGGTGCTTACCGAGAAACATCTGCGCAGATTATGTCTATTTTCCGAAGTTATACAGATAAGGTAGAACCGATGTCATTGGATGAAGCGTATTTAGATATTACAGAATTAGTGAGACCAGACCTTCCTGCTTCGAAAATTGCTCAGTATATTAGAAAAGATATTCTAGAGCAGACACATTTAACAGCATCTGCAGGTGTTTCTTATAACAAATTTTTAGCTAAATTAGCGAGTGGTATGAATAAACCTGATGGTATGACTGTGATTGATTATCAAAATGTCCATGATATTTTGATGACATTGGATATTGGAGATTTTCCAGGCGTAGGTAAAGCTTCCAAAAAAGTAATGCATGATAATGGTATTTTTAACGGTAGAGATTTATATGAGAAAACGGAATTTGAATTAATACGTTTGTTTGGAAAAAGAGGTCGGGGTTTATATAACAAGGCACGCGGTATTGACCATAGTGAAGTGAAATCATCAAGAGTAAGAAAATCAGTAGGGACTGAACGCACATTTGCAACAGACGTGAATGATGATGAAGAGATTTTAAGAAAAGTATGGGAATTGTCAGGTAAAACAGCTGAACGTCTAAATAAATTACAGAAGTCAGCTAAAACTGTAACGGTTAAAATTAAAACTTATCAATTTGAAACGCTATCTAAACAGATGAGTTTAAGAGATTCGGTTAGTTCTGAAGAAGATATTTATAATATTGCATATTTACTTTATAACGATTTAAAAGACCCTGATGTACCAATTCGACTTATTGGTGTCACTGTAGGTAATTTAGAACAATCAACTTATAAAAATATGACGATATATGACTTTATATAAAATAAAGCTCCCTGCAAAGTTTACATTTTTACAATGCTTACTTTGAAGGGAGTATTTTATTTAGTCCTAGCCTTTATCTTTTAGATTTTTACCATAAATATTAGTTACATATGTTAAATTTTCATAATTTTTCAGTAGCCTAAAAGTAATCATTGCGCATGCTTTGGCATCATTCAATGCATCATGATGACCATGAAAATCTAATTGATAAAACTCCATCATATGTTTTAAACCGTATCGATACGAATCAACGGTTCTTTTAGCAAGTTGATAACTACAAAAGTAAGTTAAATTTGGTGTTGGTAAACCAATATTTTGAATGCTTTGATGTAAGACGTTCATATCAAATGCCGCGTTATGTGCGACAACAGGTAAATCTGCAATAAATTGCATCATATATGGAAATACGTAGTCAAACGTAGGTGCATTTTCAACATCTTCTGGTTGTATGCCATGAACTTTAATATTTTGTTGTGAAAAATAGTCTTGCGGATTCACAAGAGTATGAAATGTTTCTGTTATTTGACTATCAATGACTTTAACCATTCCGACAGAACAAATACTTGTACGTTTACCATTTGCTGTTTCAAAATCAAGTGCAACAAACGCATCTTGTATCATGTAGTCAATCCTTTCAATTAATTAAATGTATATATTAATAGACTTTTAGTCATTTGCTTACAAACGATACATAATATTATACGTGAAGGTATAACGTGAAATCTATCATTTGGATGTAACTCTGATTAAAAAGTAAATGATGATATGCTTTAAAATCGGTCAAATTAATTCAACATCAAATTTAGAGTTATTAACATTAGTAGTTTAAAAAATAAATGACTAAAAATACAATAATTAGCCTTGAAAATGAAAAAACGCAGATCAATGATTCAGAAAATGAATCTAGTGATCTCCGTAAAGCAAAATAATATAGACATTGGGTTATTGTAAGTGACCCAAATGCCTATCATGTCGTATGATATTTATCTGTCTATTGTAGTGATGTTTAATTATTCTTCGTCGAATGTACGAGCGCCAAGTTCTTTTTCGTAAAGATATAATGCATTGCTGTCATCGCCGATACGAGTTAAATAATTGATGTGAGTTTCAAACATTGATTCTTCTTCGACTTGTTCATCTAAGAACCAGTTTAAGAATGAGATAGTTGCATAATCTTTATCTTGACGAGCGATTTCAGATAAGTTATAGAAACGTCTTGTTACTTCTTGTTCTTGAGATAAGCTGTCTTTGAAAGTTTCTAGTATGCTTGAAAAGTCAATTTTTGGTGCTGAAACTGCTCTGAATTCTGCATGTGCACCTCTGTCGTTAATATAGTTATAAATCTTTTGTCCATGGAAACGTTCTTCTTTAGCTTGTTGAATGAAGAAGTTTGCAAATCCTTCGTACGATTCTTTATCACAGTATGCTGCCATTGCCATATATGCGTGTGCTGCAAAGTACTCATGGTTCATTTGATCATTTAATGCTTCTAATAAATTTTTACTTAACATTTTGATACACCTCTTATTTGTAAATTAAAATTACTATGAATTAAACTTAGTATAACAAACTCATTCTCAATTGTAAATAATAATAATTATAATTTAACACCTTATTTTAGCACTCTAATTGAGAAAATGTATCATTTAGCGATATTTAATTGAGAATAAATATCATTTTTAATTATCTAAATGAGAATTATTATAATTTAGAAACACTGTATCAATTTGTGATTGAGAAACTTTTTTGAAGTTGCCTTGTCATGTTATAATGATGCGAGTGGAAATTTGAGGAGGAAACACATGAGACAGTGGACGGCAATCCATCTAGCGAAATTGGCGCGTAAAGCAAGTAGAGCAGTAGGTAAAAGAGGAACAGATTTACCTGGACAAATCGCTAGAAAAGTGGATACAGATATATTAAGAAAATTAGCAGAGCAAGTTGATGATATTGTATTTATCAGTGGAACAAATGGTAAAACAACGACTTCAAACTTAATTGGACATACTTTAAAAGCAAATAATATTCAAATTATACACAATAATGAAGGTGCTAATATGGCTGCAGGTATAACTTCTGCATTCATCATGCAATCAACACCTAAGACTAAAATTGCGGTAATCGAAATTGATGAAGGTTCGATTCCACGTGTGTTAAAAGAAGTTACACCTTCAATGATGGTATTTACTAATTTCTTTAGAGATCAAATGGATCGCTTCGGTGAAATTGATATTATGGTTAATAACATTGCAGAGACAATTAGTAATAAAGGCATCAAATTATTGCTAAATGCTGATGATCCATTTGTGAGTCGTTTGAAAATCGCAAGTGATACGATTGTGTACTATGGTATGAAAGCACATGCCCATGAATTTGAACAAAGTACGATGAATGAAAGTAGATATTGTCCAAACTGTGGTCGCTTATTGCAATACGATTATATTCATTATAATCAAATTGGTCATTATCACTGTCAGTGTGGTTTCAAACGAGAGCAAGCAAAATATGAAATATCAAGTTTTGATGTGGCACCGTTTTTACATTTAAATATCAATGATGAAAAATATGATATGAAAATTGCAGGTGACTTTAACGCTTATAACGCGTTAGCAGCATATACTGTTTTAAGAGAGCTAGGGTTAAATGAACAAGCAATTAAAAATGGCTTTGAAACGTATACATCAGACAATGGTCGTATGCAGTACTTTAAAAAAGAACGAAAAGAAGCGATGATCAATTTAGCTAAAAATCCTGCAGGAATGAATGCAAGTTTATCAGTTGGTGAACAATTAGAAGGCGAAAAAGTGTATGTTATTTCGCTAAATGATAACGCTGCAGATGGTCGAGATACTTCATGGATTTATGATGCAGATTTTGAAAAATTATCTAAGCAACAAATTGAAGCTATCATCGTGACAGGTACACGAGCAGAAGAACTTCAATTGCGATTGAAGTTAGCAGAGGTTGAAGTACCAATTATAGTTGAGCGTGATATTTATAAAGCAACGGCAAAGACTATGGATTATAAAGGTTTCACAGTTGCAATACCAAACTATACATCATTAGCGCCTATGCTTGAACAATTAAACCGTTCGTTTGAAGGAGGTCAATCATAATATGCATGAATTGACTATTTATCATTTTATGTCAGATAAATTGAATTTATACAGTGATATAGGAAATATTATTGCTTTAAGACAACGTGCTAAAAAACGAAATATTAAAGTTAATGTCGTAGAAATCAATGAAACAGAAGGTATTACCTTTGATGAATGTGATATTTTCTTTATCGGTGGTGGAAGTGATAGAGAACAAGCATTAGCAACAAAAGAATTAAGTAAAATTAAGACACCACTTAAAGAAGCGATTGAAGATGGTATGCCGGGATTAACAATTTGTGGAGGCTATCAATTTTTAGGAAAAAAATATATCACGCCTGATGGTACAGAATTAGAAGGGTTAGGTATTTTAGATTTTTATACTGAATCAAAGACAAACCGATTAACAGGAGATATTGTTATCGAAAGTGATACTTTTGGAACTATTGTAGGTTTTGAAAATCACGGTGGTAGAACATATCATGATTTCGGTACACTTGGTCATGTCACTTTTGGTTATGGTAATAATGATGAAGATAAAAAAGAAGGCATTCATTATAAAAATTTATTAGGTACTTATTTACACGGACCAATTTTACCTAAAAATTACGAAATCACTGATTATCTGTTAGAAAAAGCTTGTGAACGTAAGGGTATTCCGTTTGAGCCTAAAGAAATAGATAATGAAGCGGAAATACAAGCGAAACAAGTATTAATAGACAGAGCAAATAGACAGAAGAAATCTCGTTAACTCTGAACATCGCATCAATGGATTTAATATTGATAAACGATGAAGTTTAGTAATTAATCATATATGTATAAACACACACATTATTTTGGATGGAAACAACCAAATTGATGTGTGTTTTTTTTGTTCTAGTGAATAATTATTATACAATGAGTATCTATCCTAGAATTATCAATAGTAATGGTGATTATGCAACATGAAAAAATGAATGATGAAAGGAATTTGACGATGAAGCCTACTAAATTGATATTAAAAGATGCATCTTATTTACATAGCAAAACATCGATAACATTTATTTTAAAAGATGTAGTTATCGAAGAAGATAATAAAATTTATTATTTCGACACTAGTGCAACTTTCGAAGATCAAGAAGTTAAATTTGAATTTGCACTTTTTGATAGTGACATGGACAATTTGAAACATATGGATTACGACAATCCTGTTACTGAAATATATTTTATAGAACCTGATTTACATTTTACAATTATTGATTTTAATCAAGAACTGCTTTGTATTTATATTGATTTTGATTCTGGTTTAAGGCATTCAAACATGGCAACAGAATCTGGTATTTCATTAAGGATAAATGTTGCTAAATCAGATTTTACTAAATTTATTAATGAATTAGCCTCTTTACATTAATGATTTAAATCTGATACATAATTACAATCAAAAAAGACAGCCACATCCCTCCGTAGTTTAGGGGTGTGGCTATATTTGAGTCTGAATATTTATGCTTGTAATTTTAAAAAGGGACATGCTATATACGATAAAAAGAGGCGGGGACATAAATCAATGTTCTATGCTCTACGAAGTTATATTGGCAGTAGTTGACTGAACGAAAATGCGCTTGTAACAAGCTTTTTTCAATTCTAGTCAGGGGCCCCAACAAAGAGAAATTGGATTCCCAATTTCTACAGACAATGCAAGTTGGGGTGTGGGCCCCAACAAAGAGAAATTGGATTCCCAATTTCAACAGACAATGCAAGTTGGGGTGTGGGCCCCAACACAGAGAATTTCGAAAAGAAATTCTACAGGCAATGCGAGTTGGGGTGGGACGACGAAATAAATTTTACGAAAATATCATTTCTGTCCCACTCCCATGGTGCCAATTAGTATAAGGTACTTAAATTAAGCATATCTGCTGTCTAGCAGTCGATAAATCATTAGAACTTCGTATAGTATATGACTTTTAATTTGATTTTCACCACTAATTTCAAGTGCTTTTATTGTCGAACGTAAAGTTTCTACAGAATCATCTTCTCTCTTAAAAGAACCATCATAAAATATATCTTTGATGCTACTACTAATTTTTAGCAATGCCATTTTTTCGTCACCTGAAAAGTTAACACGAGTATTTTTAGGTAAGTAAATGATATTTGATAAATGAGTGATAAACAAACGATTCGTATATGCACGTTTAGTTAATTGATTGAGTAATTTCCAATCACATTCTTTTTTCTTATGATAGCTTAATTCATCACGTTGATAACTTATTAACGTTTCAACTTGATTGTTTAAATTGAAAATATTTTTATATGCTTTTTCGCTTTTATCAGATTGCAGTCTTGATAAGATAAGTTCTTGGCAGCGATTGTAAAATAATTTATACATCAAGGCATCTGTCTTACTTAATTTTTCTTCGACCTGACCATAATACTTAGGTGGAAACACCATGAAGTTAATTAAACCTGATGTCACGAGTCCAATAATTGCTGTCAATGTTCGAGACAAAAAGTTGAATATGTAGGCATCATGAATACCTGGAATCATAGCTAATGATGTTAGTACAGCGACATTCGTACCAACTTGCAATTTGAGTTTTGTACAGAATAAAATCGTGAACGTTGCACTCAATGCATATGTAAAAGGTGATTGATCGCCGAATAAATATGTAAATAATACTGCAAAGCCTGCACCAATTACCGTAGCAGGTAATCTACGATAACCTTTAATAAGTGATGCCTTGGCAGTTGGTTCAATTGTGACTACAGCTGTTAAAATGGCATAGATGGGTGTTAAATCTAGTGCCATACAAAAGACAGCTGTTAAAAAAATGGCAATACCAGTTTTAATTGTTCTGGCACCAATTAAATGTTTATACCATTGATCGTTCATTTTTTAACCTCTAATCATCGTAAAATCTTAGCGAGCGCTTTATAATAATAGTATCGTACATTGGAAAAGTTCATGTATGTAAAATATTTGAAATAATCATACTTAAGCATTACTTTGATTTTCATATACATTAATCAAAGTTCTGGGCTCCACAATGTTATATTGTTAGTAGTTGACTGAAATAAAATGCACTTGTAACAAGCATTTTTCAATTATAGTCCGGGGCCCCAACATAGAGAATTTCAAAAAAGAAATTCTACAGGCAATGCAAGTTGGGGTGTGGGCCCCAACACAGAAGCTGACGAAAAGTCAGCTTACGATAATGTGCAGGTTGGCGGGGCCCCAACATAGAGAAATTGGATCTACAATTTCTACAGGCAATGCAAGTTGGGGTACAACGATAAAGAAATATTTTTTCTTTATCACACTATGTCTCACTCACTTTCCAAAATACTAAAGTAACATCTTTAGTATATCAAAGAATTTTTGCTATAATAAGTTATAATTATATAAAAAAGGAACGGGATAAAATGATTGTAAAAACAGAAGAAGAATTACAAGCGTTAAAAGAAATTGGATACATATGCGCTAAAGTGCGCAATACAATGCAAGCTGCAACCAAACCAGGTATCACTACGAAAGAGCTTGATAATATTGCGAAAGAGTTATTTGAAGAATACGGTGCTATTTCTGCGCCAATTCATGATGAAAATTTTCCTGGTCAAACGTGTATTAGTGTCAATGAAGAGGTGGCACATGGGATTCCAAGTAAGCGTGTCATTCGTGAAGGAGATTTAGTAAATATTGATGTATCGGCTTTGAAGAATGGCTATTATGCAGATACAGGCATTTCATTTGTCGTTGGAGAATCAGATGATCCAATGAAACAAAAAGTATGTGACGTAGCAACGATGGCATTTGAGAATGCAATTGCAAAAGTAAAACCGGGTACTAAGTTAAGTAACATTGGTAAAGCGGTGCATAATACAGCTAGACAAAATGATTTGAAAGTCATTAAAAACTTAACAGGTCATGGTGTTGGTTTATCATTACATGAAGCACCAGCACATGTACTTAATTACTTTGATCCAAAAGACAAAACATTATTAACTGAAGGTATGGTATTAGCTATTGAACCGTTTATCTCATCAAATGCATCATTTGTTACAGAAGGTAAAAATGAATGGGCTTTTGAAACGAGCGATAAAAGTTTTGTTGCTCAAATTGAGCATACGGTTATCGTGACTAAGGATGGTCCGATTTTAACGACAAAAATTGAAGAAGAATAGTTCAACATATACTAAGACTAAAGTATGAACATCATTTAGTTCCGGAGCCTATTCATATTGGTTTCGGAACTGTTTTATAATAATTAAGAACACAATCAATGCGTCATTTCAAAAATATGTTGTACTAAAGTAGTTTTTAAGCAAACATATCATCGACATCAACGAAGATACATAGCGCATTTGGTATTTTAAAACTTATTATAAAAGGTGATAGTTATGAACTATGTTGAACGTTATATTGAACAGTTTTTGAGAGCAACAGTAAGAAATAATATCAAGCACTACCTTTTAATGCTAGATGAAAAAATGAAAAATTTAGATGATTATATGCGTTATTTAATTACTAAAAAAGAACAACTTAGCAAGTTAATTGACAGTCTAATGCTAACATTAGAAAATAAATATATTGATATTGCTGAAGCATTTCAAATTCAATGTGCAAGAGAAATCAATAATCAAGAAATTGAAAATATTAAATCAGAGTTGAATAAAGTTGAAGCATATTATGCACAAATTGAAACTCAAATTCAACAAACTTCAACTGAAAAAATAGCAACAGAAAAAACATCGTATCTAATAAATTATATGAACGCTGTGGCATAGAAAGGCGGCGAAACATGACACACAAATATATATCAACGCAAATGTTGATCATTTTTACTGCATTAATGATTATTGCCAATTTTTACTACATATTTTTTGAAAAAATTGGCTTTTTACTCGTTCTATTATTGGGATGTGTATTAGTTTATGTAGGATATCTTTATTTTCATAAAATACGTGGCCTTTTGGCGTTTTGGATAGGCGCGCTATTAATTGCATTCACATTATTGTCTAATAAGTATACAATCATCATCTTGTTCGTCTTTTTATTACTACTTATTGTGCGTTATTTAATACACAAATTTAAACCAAAAAAAGTAGTTGCGACGGATGAGGTTATGACTTCACCATCTTTTATTAAACAAAAGTGGTTTGGTGAGCAACGTACACCAGTTTATGTATATAAATGGGAAGATGTCCAAATTCAACATGGAATTGGCGACCTACATATTGACTTAACAAAAGCTGCAAATATTAAGGAAAATAATACCATTGTTGTTAGACACATTTTAGGTAAAGTGCAGGTTATATTGCCGGTTAATTACAATATTAATTTACATGTAGCTGCTTTTTATGGAAGTACTTACGTGAATGAAAAATCATATAAAGTTGAAAATAACAATATTCATATTGAAGAAATGATGAAACCGGATAACTATACAGTTAATATCTACGTATCAACGTTTATCGGAGACGTAGAGGTGATTTATCGATGAACCACTACATTAGAACAATTGGTTCAATGCTCATCTTAGTATATAGCATGCTAGCTGCATTTCTATTCATCGATAAAGTTTTTGTAAATATCATCTATTTTCAAGGTATGTTTTATACACAAATATTCGGAATACCAGTCTTTTTATTTTTAAATCTCATCATCATATTATTGTGTATTATTGTTGGTTCGGTACTCGCATACAAAATCAATCAGCAAAATGATTGGATTAAGACGCAAATTGAGCGTTCAATGGAAGGCGAAACAGTTGGCATTAATGATCAAAATATAGAAATATATAGTGAAACGTTAGATTTATACCATACACTCGTACCTTTAAATCAAGAATTGCATAAGTTGCGACTTAAAACTCAAAATTTAACCAATGAAAATTATAATATTAATGATGTGAAAGTTAAAAAGATTATTGAAGATGAACGTCAAAGACTAGCTCGAGAACTTCACGATTCTGTTAGTCAGCAACTTTTTGCGGCAAGTATGATGCTTTCTGCTATCAAAGAAACGAAGTTAGAACCACCATTAGACCAACAAATTCCGATTTTAGAGAAAATGGTTCAAGATTCGCAGTTAGAAATGCGTGCTTTGCTGTTACATTTAAGACCGCTTGGTTTAAAAGACAAATCTTTAGGTGAGGGTATTAAAGATTTAGTTATTGATTTACAAAAAAAAGTGCCGATGAAAGTTGTGCATGAAATACAAGATTTTAAAGTGCCTAAAGGTATTGAAGATCATTTGTTCAGAATTACACAGGAAGCAATTTCGAATACATTGCGTCATTCAAACGGTACAAAAGTGACAGTAGAATTGTTTAATAAAGACGATTATTTATTGTTGAGAATTCAAGACAATGGTAAAGGTTTTAATGTTGATGAAAAATTAGAACAAAGTTATGGACTTAAAAATATGCGTGAAAGAGCTTTGGAAATTGGTGCAACGTTCCATATTGTATCATTGCCAGATTCAGGTACACGTATCGAGGTGAAAGCACCTTTAAATAAGGAGGATTCGTATGACGATTAAAGTATTGTTTGTGGATGATCATGAAATGGTACGTATAGGAATTTCAAGTTATCTATCAACGCAAAGTGATATTGAAGTAGTTGGTGAAGGCGCTTCTGGTAAGGAAGCAATTGCCAAAGCCCATGAGTTGAAGCCAGATTTAATTTTAATGGATTTACTTATGGAAGACATGGATGGTGTAGAAGCGACGACTCAGATTAAAAAAGATTTACCGCAAATTAAAGTATTAATGTTAACTAGTTTTATTGAAGATAAAGAGGTATATCGTGCATTAGATGCAGGTGTCGATAGTTACATTTTAAAAACAACAAGTGCAAAAGATATCGCCGATGCAGTTCGTAAAACTTCTAGAGGAGAATCTGTTTTTGAACCGGAAGTTTTAGTGAAAATGCGTAACCGTATGAAAAAGCGCGCAGAGTTATATGAAATGCTTACAGAACGAGAAATGGAAATATTATTATTGATTGCGAAAGGTTACTCAAATCAAGAAATTGCTAGTGCATCGCATATTACTATTAAAACGGTTAAGACACATGTGAGTAACATTTTAAGTAAGTTAGAAGTGCAAGATAGAACACAAGCTGTCATCTATGCATTCCAACATAATTTAATTCAATAGTTCGTATTGAATTAAGAAAAGTTACTTACGCCAATCACAATATAACATCAAATAGACACCAAAAACAGAGGTCTTCGCAATCATTAGCGAAAACCTCTGTTTTGTTGGTGTTTAGTCTTTTTTAAGCTTATCAACGATTTTGTCTTTTATATTTTTATCATCTTCTGGATAGGTATCACTAGGATGTTCATCAACATGGTACGTACGTTGATGTGTTGCATTACTATCTTCATCATATTCGTATCTAGTGTTCTCATTATAATGATTTTTATTATTGTCATCATGTTCTAATGCTGCTTCTTCAGGTGTTTTACCTTTAATTACACTACGCTGATGAATGATTGCATTGATTTCAGCACCGACAATTATAATAAAACTTGTGATATATAACCATAGTAACAAAATGATGATACCCGCGATACTGCCATATGTTTTAGAATAGTTACCAAAATTTGAAATATACCAACCAAAACCAAATGAACCAGCTAACCAAATAATTGAAGTAAATACTGCACCTGGTAATACTGACTTAAGCTTCGTTTTAACGTTAGGTGCAACCGAATATAACACGATAAATACGATAAATATAATAATGATTGGTAACACAATTCTAATAAGGTTAAAAATCCATTTCACTTGTTCGTCAAATCCAAGTGGACCGAATAGGAAATGACTAATTACAGAACCAAGCGTTGGTAATGCTAGAGCAACTACAAACACAACGCCCATAACTACAGTGAAGACAACACTTAGTAGTTTTAATACGATTCCATTACGGCTATCTTCTACATCGTAAGCAACATTGAAAGAATTCATAATTGCAGTCATTCCATTTGAAGCTGACCAAATTGCTAAAATCAAACCGATAGATAATAAGCCACCACTGGAGTTTTGAGTTATATCACCAATTACACTCTTAATTAGAGTAGATGTTTCAGCGGGTGCATTGCTTAACATATTAGTAATTTGACTCTGCTTAATATTGAAAAATGGTAATAATGTTAATAGGAAAAGCAACATAGGGAACATAGCAAGTACGAAATGGTAAGTCATTTGTGCTGCTAGTCCTGAGGCATCATCTTTTCCTATGCGATAGATGAGATATGATAAGAAATTAGAGTCTTTCTTATATTTTGCAGGTTTATTTAATCTTGATAAGAAGAAAACCTGATCATCTTTTTTAGGTTTCTTAGATTGGAATTGTTGAGGTTCAATATATGTACGATCAACATCAATTTTGGGATTACTTTTATTTTTTGACTCCTCTTGTGCTTCCTTAACAGAATTAAGATATTTTGAAGAAGAGTGATCCTTTTTCGACATGTGCACTCCTTAACCTTTCTCTATGTAATGTTTTATAAAGTAACTATTAGTATTTATCCAATTATAAAAAAACTAAACAATGATATGCTTTAAAAATGATAATATTATAGAAATTAATTGATTTAAATCTTTCATAGGCTATTTTGATTTAAAATTAAAACAAAGGCAATACTGAAACAATGCAGTTTGGCCAATCATTGTATTATCATTTAATAATGATAACTATGAAAGGCGTACACCAAATTGTTAAGTATTGCCTTATAAAAACAAAATCATCTTAGCGTTGATTTTTTCTATTAACAAATGTTTCTTTCGCATCTTTTAATGAACGTTCTAATTCAGGATTATTACGACGAATTTCTTCAACAACATCTTTCCAGTATAAAACTTCGTCTTTAATCTTGCTGACTTTAGAAGGCTTACGAGTGCGGTTACCATTTTTTGCATCTTTAACTGATTGAACTAAAGCTTGACGTGTAGATTTATCAGCTAAACTAATTGCACCACCAATTACGGCACCAATTAAAATACCAGGAACAAATTTATTTTCCATAAAAAACTACCCCTCTTTCAAATTTGCATCTTTTACGATGTAGTCTATTAAATTATCACAAGATGATAATACCATGTCGTATACACCTTCAAAATTATTCGTGTAGTATGGATCTGGTACATCACTCTCTTCCATATTACTAAATTCTAACAGTTTGAACAATTGTCCCTTAAGATTAGGATTGATAGATTTAATATTATCAACGTTACTTTGATCCATAGCCACAATGTAATCAAAATCATCTGTCGCTTCGAATAATTCACTAATCATGCCATCAAATGGAATATTGTGTTTGTTGAGAATTTTTTGTGTACCTTCATGAGGTGGCTCTCCTAAATTCCAGCTACCAGTACCTCTTGAATGTACTTTAATATCATGAATATTTCTGTCTTTAAGTCTTTGTCGCATGATTGCTTCTGCCATTGGAGAACGACATATATTGCCAAGACAGACAAATGCTACATCTACCATTTTGATTCCTCCAAACTATGTAGTTATATCCCCATTTTATAGCGACTTTAAACAATAAGAAAGCAGATTATATAAAATTCTATTAAAGTTTATTAAATTGTGATACTTTGATAACATAACTATTATTAGAGGTGAACATTGTGGCTATGACAAATGAAGAGAAAGTATTAGCTATTAGAGAGAAGTTAAATATTGTTAATCAAGGATTATTAGATCCTGAAAAATATAAAAATGCAAATGAAGAAGAATTAACAGATATATATGATTTTGTTCAATCAAGAGAAAGATTGTCGCCAAGTGAAGTGACAGCTATTGCTGACGCTTTAGGACAATTGCGACACGACTAGGAGTGGGAATTTTGACTAATTACAAAGAAAAGTTACAACAATACGCTGAACTATTAGTTAAGGTTGGTATGAATGTTCAACCAAAACAGCCAGTATTTATTAGATCATCAGTAGAAACATTAGAATTAACGCATTTAATTGTAGAAGAAGCATATCATTGTGGCGCTTCAGATGTACGTGTTGTATATAGCGATCCAACCTTAAAACGCTTAAAATTTGAAAATGAATCTGTGGAACATTTTGCTAATCATGAGATAAAATCATATGATGTTGAAGCGAGAATGGATTACGTTAAACGTGGCGCTGCTAATTTAGCACTTATTAGTGAAGATCCTGATTTAATGGATGGTATCGATAGCCAAAAATTACAAGCATTTCAACAACAAAACGCACGCGCATTTAAAGGATATATGGAAAGTGTACAAAAAAATCAATTTCCATGGGTCGTAGCTGCTTTTCCATCTAAAGCTTGGGCGAAGAGTGTGTATCCTGAACTATCTGTGGAAGAAGCATATATTAAGTTTATTGACGAGGTATTCGATATTGTGCGAATTGATGGTAACGATCCAGTTGAAAATTGGCGTCAACACATCGCTAATTTAAGTGTTTACGCTCAAAAGTTACAACAAAAAAATTACCATGCGTTGCATTATGTATCTGAAGGTACTGATTTAACAGTAGGTTTAGCGAAAAATCATATCTGGGAAGATGCTACAAGTTATGTTAACGGCAAGGAACAAGCTTTTATTGCTAATATACCAACTGAAGAAGTATTTACAGCACCAGATCGAAATAGAGTAGATGGATATGTTACTAATAAATTGCCTTTAAGTTATAATGGCACAATTATCGATCAATTTAAATTGATGTTTAAAGATGGAGAGATTATTGATTTTTCAGCTGAAAAAGGTGAAGCGGTATTGAAAGATTTAATCAATACTGATGAAGGTTCAAGAAGATTAGGTGAAGTAGCATTAGTACCTGATGATTCACCGATATCAAATCGTAATACCATTTTTTACAATACTTTATTTGATGAAAATGCAGCATGTCATTTAGCGATTGGATCTGCTTACGCCTTTAATATTCAAGGTGGAACGGAAATGACTGTTGAGGAAAAGATTGCAAGCGGATTAAATGATTCAAACGTACATGTCGATTTCATGATTGGTAGTAGTGATTTGACTATTTATGGCATATTCGAAGATGGTTCAAAAGAACTAGTATTTGAAAATGGAAATTGGGCATCAACATTTTAATAAATGTATTTTGAGGTGCTGAGTAGGAAATGAAACATGTATTTAAAGGTCAAATACGTGATTAAAGTATAGATTGGGAGATAAAATAATGACAAATCAGGACAGACCAATGAAATCTATGTCAGAATCAAAATGTTATAAAAATAGACAAGTTTTCCCTCAAGATACGAATCACCATCATACAATGTTTGGTGGTACATTGATGGCTAATATTGATGAAATTGCAGCAATCACAGCTATGAAACATGCTGGTGCGCAAGTAGTTACCGCATCTACAGACTCAGTAGATTTCTTAAAGCCGATTAAAACAGGGGACATATTACAATACGTAGCGATGGTTTCATACGCTGGGACTAGTTCAATGGAAGTGGTCGTTCAAATTAGAATTGACGATGTATTTAATAACAAGCATGATTTAGCTGCATTAAGTTACCTAACATTTGTTGCGTTAGATGATGAAGGCAAACCTAAACATGTACCTGGTGTATATCCAGAAGATGATGTTGAAAAATGGTTTTATGATACAGCACCACAACGTGTTGAACGAAGAAAAGCACGTCGCATTGAAAGTAAACAAACAATTGAATATTTAGCTCAAGTGCAACATATTAGAGACTAAAAATATAAAGACAGATTGTTAAGGATGAATTGAACTGTTATGTTCGAATATTCCACCTACAATCTGTCTTTTTGATTATGCACGTTTATGCTTTTAGTTAAAATTTAACCCTTTTATTATAGACTATTAGTCCTATTAAATGACCTTTATTATTAAAGTAGAGTACTGCCAGCAATTAATTGTTTTTTATTTTATAATAGCATTAAAATATGCGGAGACTACTTATCGATAAAGTGCTTCTCCGCATAATTAAGAGTTTTTAAAATTGTATAATTTGTGGTTGTTTGTGCATATGACGCTCATTATCTTTAAAATCCATATTCGGATAGTACATATTTTTAACAAGAACATTTGGTCCTAAACAACTAAACTCGGAACAATGACAATTTAATGATTTAGCAAGATCAGAGGATAACCATTTATCAAATACATCTGTTAATTTATCTTTTTGTATATTCGAAATTGTACCTGTTTCATCTCCGAAATCAGTTACGATTACATTACCTGTAAATACATTGACATTTAAACGACTACGGCCATCCGGGTCATTTCTAGTCGTTACATTTTTAGCAGTTCTTAAACGTGATAGTAACTTTTGATCTTCATCATCTTTTAAGCATGGAAACACAGGCAAAGTACCAAATAACATCCAAATATCTTCATCTCTGAAATCCAATATATCATGAATTGTCTTTTTCATTTCCGCTAGAGTTAACACATTTAATTGACTTGCAAAGTCAGCTGGATACATAGGGTGAATCTCGTGTCTGCTACATTTCATATCATGAACGACTTCTTGATGTATTTTTCGTAAATGTGGTAGCGTACTTTGATTGAGCATTGTTTCCGCAGATACAAACATTCCTTGTTCTGATAATGTACGTGCATTCGAAATCATTTGTTCATATAATTTTAACTTAGCTTTTAACGGTGGTTGCTTCTTCATTGCGCCAAAGCCAACATTTGCGAATTCATCAGTTGTTCCCCAGTTATGTGAGATATGCATAACATCGATATATTCAGCAATATCTAAATAACGATCTTGAGGCAATGTTAGGTTTGAATTCATTTGTGTATATATACCTCGATGATGTGCATACTTTAATAGAGGTTTAACAACATTTCTAATAGACTTTTTAGAAAACATTGGTTCGCCACCTGTAATTGACATCGTTCGCAGATTTGGAATTTCATCAAGTCTACGATAAATTAAGTCCATATCTAAAGGCTCGGGGTCGACAGTTTGTAAAGTATAACCAACTGCACAGTGGCTACAACGCATATTACAAAGATTTGTAGTTGTAAATTCGATGTTACTTAAAGTTAATTGGCCATGTTCTTTAACATCGTTATATGATTCCCATGGATCATTGTAAATGCTAACAGGTTGCTTCAATTTGACGCTATTCATCGTCTTAAACTTCCT
The DNA here is from genome assembly GCF_017151825.1 of Staphylococcus sp. EG-SA-18. NCBI lineage: Bacteria > Bacillati > Bacillota > Bacilli > Caryophanales > Staphylococcaceae > Staphylococcus > Staphylococcus sp. EG-SA-18. The sequence goes on along the minus strand of NZ_JACYVY010000013.1, from coordinate 17,057 downwards.
TCTTTCTATTTGGTTCATATCGGTATGATACCACTTCGTATTATCACTCGTAACAAATTATCTCTTAATTTTAGTTAATTGAAAAGGGGATTTTTAAAAGTCAAAATAATTTGAATGTCATAAATATAGCTAAGATTATATCGCTTTAACGCAATTTCTGTTAGGATAATAATGAAAAAGAAAACAAAATAAAAGGAGTTAACTTTTTATGAATGAACAGCAAACAATCGAACAGATAAAAGCGCGTTTAAATAAGTTTATTGAGGATATCGATCATGTAAATCCTGATGAAGTACGTGTTGAAGATATAGATGAATGGATTGGATTGTTAGATCAGCTTGAAGAAAAGGTTAAATTAGTATCTAAGTAAATGCCACATAAGATGTGTTAGGGTTAGATATCGCGACAGTCGCTTAATAATTTTTATATCTTGTATGTTTAATCACTGATTTACTTGTCTATAGTAATTATATCAATGATATATAGAAAGGTGATTTTCAATGACTAAAAAAGTAGCAATTATTCTAGCAAACGAATTTGAAGATATAGAATATTCAAGCCCTAAAGAGGCATTAGAGAATGCAGGCTTTAATACTGTAGTGATTGGAGATACTGCAAATAGTGAAGTTGTTGGTAAACACGGTGAAAAAGTTACTGTCGATGTAGGCATTGCAGAAGCTAAACCAGAAGATTATGATGCATTATTAATTCCTGGAGGATTTTCACCAGATCATTTACGTGGAGATACAGAAGGTCGATATGGCACATTTGCTAAATACTTTACTAAAAATGATGTACCAACATTTGCCATTTGTCATGGGCCACAAATACTAATAGATACAGACGATTTAAAAGGTCGTACGTTAACAGCAGTATTAAATGTACGCAAAGATTTATCAAATGCAGGCGCACATGTAGTTGATGAGTCAGTAGTTGTAGACAACAATATTGTAACAAGTCGAGTACCAGACGATTTAGATGATTTTAATCGAGAAATCGTTAAGCAATTACAATAGAGTATTGCGGTTATCAATTGTTAAAATTTATATATTTTCGTTTGAAATGAAATATGGATTTTAGTTTTAAAAAATGAATAACAAATAAAAGGTCGTCTCTATTGGCATTTAATAGGGATGGTCTTTTATTTTTATAAAATATAACAATATTTGACATGATTAATATTTAAAATCGCAATGATTTATCTATAATCTTTTCAAAAAACAAAAAGTAAGTATGATGGCGTATACGATTGTAAGCCCTTGGACTGATTTTCCCAAAAAGTGTAGCCTATTTGTGATAGTACTGGTAAACTCAAGGTATATACTAAGTGAGTTTTAAAAGAAGGAGCAAACGCATGAAAAGAAGCGATAGGTACTCAAACTCAAATGAACATTTTGAGCATATGAAACACGAACCTCACTATAATACGTATTATCAACCAGTTGGCAAACCGCCGAAAAAGAAAAAAAGTAAACGAATACTATTAAAAATATTATTAACCATTCTAATCATTATCGCATTGTTTATTGGTATCATGTATTTTTTATCTACACGCGATAATGTGGATGAACTAAGAAAAATTGAAAATAAAAGTAGTTTTGTGTCAGCTGATAACATGCCAGAGTATGTTAAAGGTGCCTTTATTTCAATGGAAGATGAACGATTCTACAATCATCATGGATTCGATTTGAAAGGTACAACTAGAGCTTTATTTTCAACGATTAGCGACAGAGATGTGCAAGGTGGTAGTACCATTACACAACAAGTTGTCAAAAATTATTTTTATGATAATGATCGTTCATTTACTAGAAAAGTAAAAGAATTATTTGTAGCTCATCGAGTTGAAAAACAATATAATAAGAACGAAATTTTAAGCTTTTATTTAAATAATATTTACTTTGGGGATAATCAATATACGCTTGAGGGCGCAGCAAACCATTACTTTGGAACAACCGTGAATAAAAATAGTACAACAATGTCTCACATAACAGTTTTACAAAGCGCTATTTTAGCTAGTAAAGTCAATGCACCTAGCGTATATAATATCAATAATATGTCAGAGAATTTTACGCAACGTGTAAGCACGAACTTAGAAAAAATGAAGCAACAAAATTATATCAATGAAACACAATATCAACAGGCTATGTCACAATTAAATCGTTAAATACTTGCATTCATGTGTAAGATGCTTGGAACTATAATGTAGAAGGTTTAATTGAAATGTCATAATGATAAAGTTGAATTGTTTCTGCTTTATAAATTTTACAGATTTGCTTGTAATCACACTTTCATTTTAAAAGATGATAGTGTGATTTTTTGTTAGCATCGAAAAATATTTAAAGTTAAACATTTGCTATAGGAAGTGGCTTATTGAATAATAAAAGAGTATTGTATTAAAACTTGAGAAAGTAACGGGGTGATCCAGTGCCGAAGATTACTAAAATAGAAGTTCAAAAGAAAAACAAAGAACGTTTTAATCTTTTTTTAGACGAACAATTTGAAATGGGTATAGATATCGATACATTAGTCAAATTTAATTTAAAAAAAGGGCAACAACTTGAAGCTGCTGACATGGCAGAGATTCAAAAGTATGATCATTATCGCATAGGTTTAAACAAAGCAATCCAATATTTATCATATAAAAAGAGAACTGAAAAAGAAGTTATACAATATTTACAAAAAGAAGAGATATCAGAGCAAGCGATTTCTGAAGTGATTGAATATTGTTATCGCGAAAAGTTAATCGACCATCAAGATTATGCGGAAAGTTTAAAAAATACAATGATTCGCACGACAGATAAAGGACCTAAAATTTATCAACAAAAACTATATCAACTTGGTATAGAACCAAATATCATTGAAATATTTACAGAACTTTATAGAGAACAACAGGAACTTGATGATATTATCCAAATTGCTGAAAAAATATCTAAAACAAAAAAAGGGCCACAAAATAAAGTTAAAGAAAAAGTAATGCAATCTTTAATTCAAAAAGGGTTTGAAATGGAAACCATTCATGCTGTATTGAATGAAATGGATTTTACACAAGATGAAGCGGTTTTAGACGATTTATTACAACGAGATTTAGAAAAAATTTATAATAAAAATCGAAAGAAGTACACGCAACAGAAATTAATTTCAAAAACTATCGAAGGCCTTATGAGAAAAGGATATAAATATGATAAAATTAAAGCTAAATTAGAAGAAAGTGGTATTGCCGATGGAACAGAAGAAATTGAGTGAGATGTCTGAGCCAGAATTAAGACACGAAATACAACTTTATAAAGAGAAAATGAGAAAAGCTGAGATGAATGGTATTTTAAATGAATATGACGTTTATCAAAGTAAAGTAATTGTTGCCGAAAGTTACTTAGTAGACAGAAAAAAGATAGAAATTGGTAAAATTTATAAACTGACTGATGGCAGTAATCAATATTTTAAAGTAGAAAGATTAAAAGGTATTTTTGCGTGGGGGTTTAGATTTAATAGCGATGAACCCGAAGAAGGATTACCTATAGCGTTATTACAATTATAGAAGGATGAAAATAGATGGGAAGTTCAATTGTTTTAAAGTTACTAAAAGTAACACACTACTATAGGAATAAACAGAATAAGAAATGGTATTTACCTTTTGGATATGATGCTGAAGATATCGATTTAAACAATATTAGTTTACATATTTATCAAGGAGAAGCATTAGGTATAATTGGTGAACCTGAATCTTCCAAAGCGTTGGTAGGTCAATTGTTGGCAGGTGCAATTAAACCTGATAAAGGTAAAGTAGTTTGTACTGAAGATTTGTTCTACGGATATATTGAAGATCAATCGTTAATTCATCAAACTGTTGAAGCTTATACAGCGCAGTTAGTTCAACTATTTCCATATGAAATTAATGATCATAAAGCTGAACAGATTATTCAATATGCACATTTAGGTGATTATAAAACGAAGCCGGTTAACCATATTTCGAAAGCGGCATACGCTCAATTACTATTAAGTATTGCACGCTCATCAAAATCAAATATTATTATTTTAAATCATGTTATTGACTATTTAACACCACAATTTATGGAACGTGCGATTGAATTAACAAATGATTATATTGAAAATAATTTAACGATTGTGTCAATTGGTGATGATATTGATAAAATTTCACAAGTGAGTAACTACATAGCTTGGTTTTCACATGGTCAATTAAGAATGGAAGGGTCACTTAAACAAGTTATTCCATCTTTTAAAGAACATGAACGTGATCGATTAAGTCTAAACTCAAAAGAAGAAATTGAAAACTTTGATTTAGATTGGAAAAAGAATCGTACAAGAATACCAGAGATGACCTATAATTTCAAACGTGTTGAGCGCTATAATCATGCAAAACCGCCTAAGTTTTTAGTGCGTTTTTGGACTTTAGCCTCAGGTACTATTTTAGGCTTAGCATTGATGATGTTGCTCATTTTCAATAATATAGGAATTATTTCGATAACAGATTTTACGAATCGTGCTACGATGCAAAATGAAAATAAAGATCCATATGGCGAAAAGTTAGCTTATGGAATTGCTTTTAATGGCAGTGTGGATATGCAAGGGGATAAACAAGTCACAATTCCAAAATATAGTGTAGTTACAATTACTGGCGAAAATAGTAAAAATTATCGTGTTACCGCCGATAATAAGACTTACTATGTTAGTAAAGATAAATTAGAATATTTTAACCCGGCAGGTTTATATCAAACGCATAGTTTTAAAAAATTAGCACCATATATGAAATCAAATTATAGTAATTACTATGCATACTTTAATAGTCAATTACATAAAAAGCATAGTTCAGTTATAAAAACTTTAGTTCCTGATGATGATAACCGTTTCGTTGCATCCGTTACACAACAACCGATACAATTACTTTTCAATGATAATAATCAGTTATACGGTTTTGTTTATCCAATTGTAGATAAAAAAGAATTAAAAGATAAGTTTAATATTAACAATAACATTTGGATTACTAAAGTTGGGAATGGATATTGTATTGCCAATTTGAAAGAAGACAAATGGATTTATATTGAATTGTAGGTGTAAAGATGCTAGATAATATTATTTTATATTTTAAAAACTTACCGCATACTAAAAGGTATGTAACAGAACGTTTAAAACAAAGTTGGAAAAGTTTTCTAATCGTATTAGCTGCATGTTTAATACTTATTATTGCAAGTGAAACGCTATTTTCCTTTAGTCATTTGACCGATGTTAAAGAGGTGAGATGGTTATTTAGAATCATTGTATTGATTGTTTTTGCGGTAGTGATGTTCACAATTTATATCTCTTATCATCATTATATGAATGACTTTTTAGTTACTAAGTTATTTAATATTTCCGCAGCGACGCCAGTAGTTATTATGTCTATTTTAAGTTTTATTATGCTAGTCATTTTGACGATGATTAGTGCATTGGTTAAACCAGTAAACTTCGAAACATCATATATAGCGCTATTCTATTTTATTGTGATGGCAACTATTTTTGTAGGATTAATATCCGTTACTTTTGGTCTTATTCGACTGTTAACTGAAAAAATAAATATCATATTTTATGGGGTTTGTGTATTGTGTTTCTTATTGTTACCAATTATTTTCATACCAAATCCAAATCATGTATTTATCAATCACATCCTAATGCTAAATCCAATGTATTACATTGTTAATGGTATAGCACAATCTATCATATTTGGTATATCAAGTATGGAAAACATTCCATATCATTTTTACTTTATTTTATTCTTATGTTTAATAGCTGCAGTAAATTTCGTATTAGCAAGGTATACGACACACGCAATTTATAATAAAACATCTAAAGTGACACAAACTGATAATCAACAGGATGTTTCAAATGATAGTACAGACGAGGCGGATACTTCTTCATGATGTTTAGCTGACCTGTTGTGTAAATTAATCTGTGAGAATCAGAAACAATTAGAATATCATCTAGATATTGTTTTCCTATACTGATTTTGATATTTCGAGTCATTAAAGGTAGTTTGTTAGCAACAATATAAATTTTAGATTTTGTAAAAGCATTCATAGTTTTACATTAAAAAACCGGACAGAGTAAAAATCGTTTTGATTTTCATTCTGCCCGGTTGTTCATTTTTTATAGATTAACTTTAGTGAATAATAACTTGAAATTATTTAGCATACAGTTTACGTTGTAACTTATCTTCTGTAAATACCCAGCCAATATAAGAGTGGTCTATGACATTATCGTTTGTTACATGTGCAATTGCCACAAATGAATAATGATCATTTTTTAAATAACGCAAATCAATCAAACGAATTTCAGTAGAACCATCTGCTAACGTTGTTGTTTGCCAACGATAGATTGATGAAAAGTTTAAAAAAGTACGTATATCTTTATTACCTTTGACTTTCCATAAAATGGAGTCTGTTGATAATGTTTGACGTTCCACTTTATCACTAAACACCACATTCCTACCATATGCTTTTCCAACATAGTCATGTGCATCAGTTTGTATCGCGACACGCCATTCCATAAATTTTATTGTTGGCGCAACAAATACTTTAACAGGGTGATGCTCTTGTTGAATTGCTTTTAAAGCTTGTTGCTTAATTACGGCTCTCATTTTAAAACGAATCATGTAATAAATGATTAGTAAAGCGATTATAGGAAAGAAGACTGCAAATGGATGCAAGCCTATAACCCATAATACAATACCAATACAAAGAACTGTGAAAATAATAGGGTCAAATGTGTTAATCACACTTAATTGAATCCATTTGTTTGTGATAGGTCTAAGCGCTTGTGTACCATAAGAATTGAATATATCTACAAAGACATGTAAAAATACTGCGAGCTGAGCCCACATCCATACATGAAATGGGTTGGTTCCACTAAAGAACGTGAATATTAAAAATGTAATTAAAATTGGCCATAGTATTGTGAAAGGGATGGAATGCGTGATACCTCTATGATGCGAAATATATGTTGCATTGTCCTTTAATTTAAGAACAGTATCCCCATCAGGAATTAATGAACCAACGATAAGGGTTGTAGCTGTTGCACCAAACGTAGAAGCCATTGCTGGATCTTGAGTTGCAAGTGCTGTAAGGCCCACCCCAATTGCGATATGTGTTGCAGTGTCCATATCAGTTCACTCATTTCATAATATTATATATACTATTATAATCCAATTTCGCAAATAACTAAATTAACTTACATACTAACCATGATTTTAATGTACAATAAAAACATTATGAGTAAAGACAATTAATTTTGGTGAGGAAAGGGTTTTATAAATGTATCAGCAGTCTAGTTTTAAAGAAAATTTGATACACTGGTTTGATGAAAATCAAAGAGAAATGCCATGGCGACAAACGACCAATCCGTACTATATTTGGTTAAGTGAGGTCATGTTACAACAGACACAAGTTAAAACAGTTATTGACTATTATCATCGTTTTGTTGAACGATTTCCAACTGTGGAAGTTTTGAGTCAAGCTTCGGAAGATGAAGTGTTAAAGTATTGGGAAGGCTTAGGATATTATAGTAGAGCTCGAAATTTTCATACGGCGATTAAAGAAGTTTATGATAAATATGAAGGCTTAGTTCCCAAAGATCCTGATCAATTTAAAGCGTTAAAAGGTGTTGGCCCATACACACAAGCTGCAGTAATGAGCATTGCATATAATGTACCACTAGCAACTGTAGACGGAAATGTTTTTCGAGTATGGTCTAGATTGAATGATGACTATCGAGATATTAAATTACAATCGACGAGGAAATCGTACGAACAAGAATTGTTACCGTATGTTACTACAGAAGCTGGAACGTTTAATCAAGCTATGATGGAATTAGGGGCATTAATTTGTACACCAAAAAATCCATTATGCTTATTTTGTCCAGTTCAAGAAAACTGTGAGGCATTTGATAAAGGTACATTTGAAAAGTTACCTGTTAAATCTAAAAATGTAAGTAAAAAAGTAATTGAGCAATCCGTCTTTTTAATTAGAAATAATCAAGGTCAATATCTGTTGCAAAAGCGTAGAGAAAAATTATTGCATGGTATGTGGCAATTTCCTATGTTTGAAAGTGAGCATGCTAGACGTAAAATGACTGAAAAAATCGGTCATGACATTCAACCAGTAGAAACACCTATTTTTGAGTTGAAGCATCAATTTACTCATTTAACATGGAAGATTAAAGTATACGCCGTTTCAGGAGCAATTAACATTGAAACATTACCAGATGACATGATTTGGTTTGATTTAAGTGATCGAGATCAATATACATTCCCTGTACCTATGTCAAAGATTTATCAATTTATAAATGGGTAACATTCGATGATTGGTAATATTATCGGAAAACATAGTGACATTAATTTTAAAAAGTATAAATGATATCTTTAAATCTCATAGAATAACAATGTCAAAAAGTTAAAGTGTTGATATATAAAAGTGATTATTTTATATACTTTAAATGGGACATGTAAATCTCTGTTGTAGTACTTAGCAATATTACCGAGTTTAATTATTAAGTAGTAAAATCTTATTTCGTAAAAATATGTATTTATATAATACTATTTCTGAAATATGCTATAATTTATAATGGTTAAATTAACAGAAGGTGGTGTGGAGTATGGTCAGAGAATCCATACCTAAAGAAGGGGAAAACATTAAAATTCAGAGTTATAAACATGATGGTAAGATTCATCGCGTTTGGTCTGAAACAACAATATTAAAGGGTACTGATCATGTTGTCATTGGTGGCAATGATCATACGTTAGTAACTGAAAGTGACGGAAGAACTTGGATAACACGTGAACCGGCAATTGTTTACTTTCACTCAGAATATTGGTTTAATGTTATCTGCATGTTTAGAGAAGATGGAATTTATTACTATTGCAATTTGTCATCACCATTTGTTTGTGATGAAGAGGCATTAAAATATATAGACTATGATTTAGATATTAAAGTATATCCAAACGGAAAGTATCATTTATTAGATGAAGATGAATATGAACAACATATGAATCAAATGAATTATCCGCATGATATTGATATTATTTTAAGACGCAACGTGGACATTCTTCAACAATGGATAGAACAGAAGAAGGGCCCATTCGCGCCAGATTTTATCAAAGTTTGGAATGAACGTTACAAAAAAATTAGACAGTATTAAGCAAATAAAGTGTAAATACTGATTAAATCATTTATATTGACTTAGTGTTGTAAAGAAGTATGATAACTTTTGCTGTCGTGTGGGGACACAGTATCCATAGATTAAATTGAATAGAATATAACATACGAATAAGACAACGTATTTAATCACATGAATATGACAGAGGTTGAGATATCTTAATTTTAAAAATGTAAATTGTAAGAAGAATTTACATCTACAAATTATGTATCCAACCTCTATTCATTTTTATGCTTATGAATAGGATAGGGCAATAGATTAGGGGGGATTGTATGATTAAACGATATTTGCAATTTGTTAAGCCATACAAATATCGTATTTTTGCAACGATTATTGTTGGGATAATTAAGTTTGGTATACCAATGCTTATACCACTTTTAATTAAATATGCAATAGATGGCGTGATTAATAACCACGCACTAACGACTGATGAAAAAGTTCATCATTTAACTATTGCCATTGGTATCGCATTATTTATTTTTGTAATAGTGAGACCACCAATTGAATTTATACGTCAATATTTGGCGCAATGGACAAGTAATAAAATATTGTATGATATACGTAAAAAGTTATACAACCATTTACAAGCTTTAAGTGCGAGATTTTATGCTAATAATCAAGTAGGTCAAGTAATATCTAGAGTGATTAATGATGTTGAACAAACAAAAGATTTCATTTTAACCGGGTTAATGAATATTTGGTTAGATTGTATAACAATTATTATTGCACTATCCATAATGTTCTTTTTAGATGTGAAATTGACTTTAGCAGCACTGTTTATCTTCCCATTTTACATTTTAACGGTGTACGTTTTCTTTGGAAGATTAAGAAAATTGACGCGTGAAAGATCGCAAGCATTAGCTGAGGTTCAAGGATTCTTGCATGAACGTGTTCAAGGTATTTCAGTCGTTAAAAGTTTTGCGATTGAAGACAATGAAGCGAAAAACTTTGATAAAAAGAACACTAATTTCTTAACACGTGCTTTGAAACATACAAGATGGAATGCCTATTCCTTTGCCGCAATTAATACAGTTACAGATATTGGACCAATAATTGTCATCGGTGTTGGTGCATATCTTGCTATTTCTGGATCAATCACAGTAGGTACACTTGCAGCATTTGTTGGATACTTGGAGTTATTGTTCGGGCCTTTACGTCGTTTAGTCGCATCATTTACAACTTTAACGCAAAGTTTTGCTTCAATGGACCGTGTATTCCAATTAATTGATGAAGATTATGACATCAAAAATGGTGTTGGTGCTCAACCTATTGAAATTAAACAAGGTCGTATTGATATTGATCATGTTAGTTTTCAATATAACGATAACGAAGCTCCAATTTTAAAAGATATTAATTTGAGTATTGAAAAAGGAGAAACAGTTGCTTTCGTAGGTATGAGTGGTGGTGGTAAATCAACATTAATTAACTTAATACCGAGATTTTACGATGTAACTTCTGGGCAAATTTTAATAGATGGTCACAACATTAAAGATTTTTTAACGGGAAGTTTAAGAAATCAAATAGGATTGGTGCAACAGGATAATATTTTATTCTCTGATACAGTTAAGGAAAATATTTTACTTGGTCGTCCAACAGCAACAGATGAAGAAGTAGTTGAAGCGGCGAAAATGGCTAATGCACATGACTTTATTATGAACTTGCCACAGGGATATGACACTGAAGTAGGTGAACGAGGTGTTAAATTATCAGGTGGTCAAAAACAAAGATTATCGATTGCTAGAATATTTTTAAATAATCCGCCAATTCTTATCTTGGATGAAGCAACAAGTGCACTTGATTTAGAAAGTGAATCCATTATTCAAGAAGCATTAGATGTGTTGAGTAAAGATCGAACGACACTTATCGTAGCGCATCGCTTGTCCACTATTACACATGCTGACAAAATTGTCGTAATTGAAAATGGACATATTGTTGAAACAGGTACGCATCGTGAATTGATTGCAAAACAAGGTGCTTACGAGCATTTATATAGCATTCAAAACTTATAAAGTATTAGTTGTTTGACTTCAGTACAATCCTGAAGAGAAAATTTGTAACAGGATGGTGGGGTCATAACATAAGAAAAAGCAGTAAGAGATTTTCTTAATTGAAAATAATCTTACTGCTTTTTTAAATTTAATTTCGAGATTCAATATTACTTTATCTCATTGTGGAATTAATTATAGGAATTTTTTTAATGTTATAAATCAAAGTCTTCTTCAACAATTTCAATGTCTGCATCAGATCTATGATATGTGAAAAAGCTAATTCTTATGCGGTCTAAATGCTCTAAATGGTGTCGATACTCTTCGATGGCTGCAACAATTTGCATAACATTGGCAAACGAATATTCCGTTTGATAAGGATGATTTATTAACTCATGCTGAAATGTAGACAATAAATCTTTTTTCTGCGGATTATCTAACTCATAATCAACATGTGTCACATTATAACGTGCTTTTTTAGAAAGGCTAGCTAAAATTTGCTCGTGAAAAGCAGTTAATGAATCTAAATCTAATTTGATTTGTAATAGGAAATTGTTATTAAGTAAATATAAGTCGTTTTGATAACGCGACAATTTGTTTAATACTTCATAAGCTTGTCTAGTCGTCTGAACTACTTCTCTGAAAAGTATTTTCTTTCTATTCTGTTGGTGAATATGTTTTTTTGTAATAGGACGTTCTTCGCTATAGTAATCATAAATTTTCTCTAACTTTTCGACACGTTGTTTTAAATTATGACTATCTTGTTTAATATTATTAAACTCCGTCGTATCATTTAATACTAATTTAAACCACATAAAAATATCTGAGGATATATTTAATGAATTATAGTAAATTTTTGTTTCAAATTTAGGTGGTAGAAACACAAAGTTAACTAGAGATGAACTTATGACACCAATCATTACAAGTACAAACCTGTAAAAGGCGGTAATATAGAAAGAACCGGTATGTTGTCCCATAATGATTAATGCTGTTACACTCGCCAAAGTAGCAACATGTGCTAAATTAAATTTAAATAAAATAGCAATAAGTACTATGACGGTAACACCCATAATGATAAAATTATCACTAAAAATTGTTACCATTGTAACAGAAAGTATGGCACCTATAATGTTACCTAATGCCTGATCAGAAACTGTTTTAAATGAACGATAAATACTAGGTTGCATTGCAACAACAGCACTGACACCAGCTAAGGCTTTCAGACCAACATCATCCGGTAGTAAAGAAGCGATAGACATAGCTAAAATAATGGCTATACCAGTTTTAAAAATCCGAGCTCCTAGTCTCAAAAATAATGACGCCCCTTTTAAGTTTATTGAATATCTAATATTCGTATTCATTACTGTTATACACTTACTAGTTACAAAATTCAAGCTTATTTATAGTTGTTAAAATAAATCATACATAATACTGATAGCGATGTAAAACTTTAGTCAGAGATTAAAAGAGTATAAATTTGTAAAATAAAAACTCACATAGTGACATATCAAGTTAAACGTTAATAGTTAACGATATAAAATGAATCTACTATGTGAGCATTTGTTTTATTTTAATTCAATTAAAAATATACTTCCTTAAAAGTTATTTCATTTGACTAAAAGCATAGTCTGCAGCTTTTAAAGTTTGTTGAATATCTTCTTCTGTATGTTCAGTTGTTAAGAACCAAGCTTCAAACTTAGAAGGTGCTAAATTGATACCTTGATTTAACATTAATTTGAAAAATTTACCGAACGCTTCGCCGTCAGAATGTTCAACTTGATCATAATGTGTGACTTTTTCATCTGTAAAGTACAATGTTAAAGATCCATAAATACGATTAATTGTAGCTGTGATATTATGTTTTTCGATTAATTTAAGTAAACCTTCTTCTAGTTGTTGGCCTAAGCTGTCTAATTTTTCATAAACACCGTCTTGTTCTAGTACTTCGAGTAATGCAATACCTGCTTTCATAGATAACGGGTTACCAGCCATTGTACCAGCTTGATATGCAGGTCCTAGAGGTGCTACTTGTTCCATAATATCTTGACGTCCACCATAGCCTCCAATTGGTAAACCACCGCCAACAATTTTACCAAATGCAGTTAAATCAGGGATAACACCTAATAAATCTTGAGCGGCACCGTAATGGAAACGGAATGCAGTAATTACTTCATCATAAATCACTAGGGTCCCATTGTTATGTGAAATTTCATTAACCTCTTCTAAAAATCCAGGTTGAGGCATTACCATTCCAAAGTTACCAACAATTGGTTCTACTAATACTGCGGCAATTTCATCACCCCAAAATTCAATTGCTTCTTTATAGGCGTTAATATCATTGAAAGGTACAGTAATGACTTCACGTGCGACGCTTTCTGGAACACCAGCTGAGTCTGGAGAACCGAGCTGAGATGGGCCGCTACCTGCTGCAACCAATACTAAATCAGAATGGCCATGATAAGATCCAGCAAATTTTATAATTTTATTTCTTTTAGTATATGCACGTGCAACACGAATTGTTGTCATGACTGCTTCTGTTCCAGAATTTACAAAGCGAATTTTCTCAAGAGATGGAATTGCATCACGTAATTTTTTGCTGAATTCAATTTCTAATTCAGTCGGTGTACCAAATAAAACACCTTTAGCAGCTTGTTCTTGAATTGCTTTAGTAATATGAGGATGTGCATGCCCCGTAATAATTGGACCGTATGCTTGAAGGTAATCAATAAATTTATTGCCATCGACATCATATAAATATGCACCGTGTCCTTCTTTCATAACAACAGGTGCACCGCCTCCTACAGCTTTATAAGAACGAGAAGGGGAATTGACACCGCCTAGAATATATTCGTTTGAAAGTTGTTGTAAACGTTCACTTTCACTAAAATTCATTTATATCAACCTCTTTTAATTTAATATTTTCATCTAATATCGTATCATAAAATTATTATAATGAAGAAAAAGGTGATTATATGTTGCAAAAAGGAGAACAATTTCCAATATTTAAATTAGAAAATCAAGACGGAACTGTCATTACAAATGATACATTAAAAGGTAAAAAGGCGATTATATATTTTTATCCTAGAGATAATACACCTACTTGTACCACAGAAGCTTGTGACTTTAGAGACAATTTAGAAATGTTCAATGATTTAGATGTTGCAGTATATGGTATAAGCGGTGATTCAAAGAAAAAACACCAAAATTTTATTGAGAAACACGGATTGAATTTCGATTTATTAGTAGATGAAGATTTTAAATTAGCTAAAGAAACTGGCGTATATCAGTTAAAAAAATCATTTGGCAAAGAAAGTATGGGCATTGTAAGAACGACTTTTATAATAGATGAACAAGGTAAAGTATTAGATGTTATCGAGAAGGTTAAGGTTAAAACACAAATAGAAGAACTTAAAAACATTTTGGGGTGACATATATGAAAGTTGTTGGGTTGAATCGTATGCGTGAAGTTGAAACTGAATTACAACAACGCTTTTCAGATTTAGATTTTAAATTTTATAAAAAAGCATCAGAAATACCTGAGAGCGACTTGGCTGATTTAGATATATTAGTTGGTTATGATGGCGGTATCAATGAGGCATTTTTACAACGTTGCCCGAATTTAAAATGGATTGCATGGTTTGCAACGGGTGTAAATACATTGCCGTTAGATTATATTGCAGATCACGGCATACTTTTAACTAATGGAAAAGGTGTTCAAGCTAAACAATTATCTGAATACATTTTAGCTTTCATTTTAGATGATTATAAAAAGATGAAACTATCATATGATAACCAACGACAACATATATATGATTCGAAAATAACTGGTAAACGCCTATCAGGACAAACAGTTTTATTTTTAGGTACAGGTGCAATTGCTACTAGAACTGCGAAGTTAGCAAAGGCTTTTAATATGAATTTAATTGGTCTGAGCAAGTCAGGTCAGAACAAAGATGAGTTTGACGAGATATATACTATCGAATCACTTGAAAGCACATTACCAAATGCTGACATTATTATAAATGCTTTACCAGAAACGCAAGAAACGATTCATTTACTAAAGAAAAAACATTTTGAATTAATGAAAGATGAAGCACTTTTTATAAATATAGGACGAGGTAGCATAGTTAAAGAAGCGCTCTTAATAGAAGTATTAAAAAGTAAAGTTATTCGACATGCATATTTAGATGTGTTTGAAAATGAACCTTTGAAACCTAATCATGAATTATATGAATTGGATAATGTAACTATAACAGCGCATATAACTGGTAATGATTATGAGGCAAAGTATGACTTATTAGATATTTTTAAAAACAATCTAGTTAATTTTCTCAATAAGAATGATCTAATTGAGAATGAAGTTGATGCTAAAAAAGGCTATTAAATGAAATCATCATGTAAATATTGACACGCGCGCAATACTACAGTTATATTTATAGTAAGTAATAATAATTATTATATAAGAAAGATGGTGATATAGATGAGTGTTGAAATAGAATCAATTGAACATGAACTAGAAGAATCAATTGCATCATTGCGACAAGCAGGCGTAAGAATTACACCTCAAAGACAAGCAATATTACGTTATTTAATTTCTTCACATACTCATCCAACAGCTGATGAAATTTATCAAGCACTTTCACCTGATTTTCCAAATATAAGTGTTGCGACAATATATAATAACTTAAGAGTGTTTAAAGATATTGGAATTGTAAAAGAATTAACATATGGAGACTCATCAAGTCGATTCGACTTTAATACACATAATCATTATCATATTATATGTGAACAATGTGGTAAGATTGTTGATTTTCAATATCCACAGTTAAATGAAATTGAAAGATTAGCTCAGCATATGACTGACTTTGACGTAACACATCATCGAATGGAAATTTATGGAGTTTGTAAAGAATGCCAAGATAAATAATTTAACTTTGGTAGTATGACAAATTAAAAAGGCGTTAGCTTACTTCATATAAGTAAGCGTAATATTTAAGAAGTTAAACGACATGAAAGTTGTTTAACTTCTTTTTTATGCTTATTCTGAAAAATATTTAAATAGAAGAAAAGAACATTCTAACTACGGAAGTGGTATTAACTAATAACTAGTATCCTTTATAAATAAACATAAAAATATTCAAACGAAGGTCTACTAAATAACTATCCATAAAGTGAGTATAAGTTTGTTTGTAAAACTGAAGTAAAAAGCGTAAGGAATTACACTTTAAATACATATAGTACTTACGAATAGAAAATAATCCCTTCAACAGTAATTTTTAAACAAAAATAAGTGTTGTTTTATGTTGACTCTACTAGAATAACTTGATATTATATAAAAGTCGTCAAACGGCACTAATATTTAAAAAACAAATGTTTTAAGTTGTTGATTTAAAATATTAATAAAGTGTAAATTTGACTATTGAAATTCGAACAAATACATAATAAAATAATATTTGTTGAATTAATTGAGTTAGGAAATTTATTTTTTAGAAATAAAATAATTAAAAATAATTCTTGACTTACAAAAACTTACGAGTTATAATTAAATCTTGTAAGTGACAAACGAACATTGAAAACTGAATGACAATATGTCAACGTTAATTCCAAAAACGTAACTATTAGTTACAAACATTATTTAGTATTTATGAGCTAATCAAACATCATAAATTTTTATGGAGAGTTTGATCCTGGCTCAGGATGAACGCTGGCGGCGTGCCTAATACATGCAAGTCGAGCGAACGGATGAGAAGCTTGCTTCTCTGATGTTAGCGGCGGACGGGTGAGTAACACGTGGATAACCTACCTATAAGACTGGGATAACTTCGGGAAACCGGAGCTAATACCGGATAATATTTTGAACCGCATGGTTCA
>NZ_JACYVY010000012.1:0-55633 GCF_017151825.1 Staphylococcus sp. EG-SA-18 | reverse complement strand
GTGGTTCTTACACATTAGCCACAGCTAATGTGTACTTAAAAATAGGAATACATGAGTAAAACTCATGCATAAGAAATACTAATTTCTATAGAAAAAGTATTTCTTTATCGTCGTCCCACCCCAACTTGCACATTATCGTAAGCTGACTTTCCGCCAGCTTCTATGTTGGGGCCCCTGACTTGAATTGAAAAAAACTTGTTACAAGCGCATTTTCGTTCAGTCAACTACTGCCAATATAACTTCGTAGAGCATAGAACATTGATTTATTTTCCAGCCTGTTTATCATTTATGTCTCGCTCTCAAATGTAAATTAATAATTGTTTTGGGGAGTTTGAAGTTAAATATTTAACAGGATTTATTTTAATATTATTGTTAGAAGAAATTTTGACAAATTCAGCAAGTGCAATCGAATATTCAGACTTACATCATAAAAGTAAGTTTGATTCAAAGCGTCTAAGTAATGCTAAGATGTCATTCATCAATCCAACTCAGCTTGAAAATAAAAACACAAACGATAGACTGTTGAAGCATGATTTGTTATTTCATGACATGTTCGTAAATGATGATTGGAAAAAAGATTTTAAAGTTGAATTCGAAAATGAGGCACTTTCAAAGAAATTTATAAATAAGGATATCGATATATTTGCTGGAAATTATGGATATGGATGTCATGGGGGAGCAACCAATAAAACGCAATGTAGTTATGGTGGTGTTACTTTAAGTGACAATAATAAGTACGATGATTATAAGAATATACCTTGTAATTTATGGATTGACGGACATCAAGCAGAAATAGAATTAACAGCAGTAAAAACGAAAAAGAAAATTGTTACCATTCAAGAATTAGATGTTCAATTAAGAAATTATTTGAATGAGAAGTATAAGTTGTACGAACAAGGTGGCGACATTGTTAAAGGGTATGTTAAATATCATAATGATGATGAACAAAATATAGAATATAATTTTTATAATTTAAATGGTGAGTATGGTTATGAGGTATTAAAAATGTATGCTGATAATAAAACTATCAATAGTGACAAATTGCATTTAGATATCTATTTATTCAAATCATAATTTAATTAAGTTAATCATTAATAATCTTTGACAGTGAAATATAAAGTACCTGTCATTATACTGTTACAAATAAAAACAGCAGTAAGGATGATAACACTTAGAAAAGTCTTACTGCTGTTTTCTATTAGAATTATCTTTAATACACACAGGAATTCGATACGAAACAAATATGATTAACTGTGTAATTACAAAATAAAACTACTATAGTAAAAAGAAGATAAAGACGATGATAATAAATGCATCGAATATAATTTTCTTGATGTTTTTATCAACAACATCAGGTAAGGACATAAGTATAAATCCTAGAATTAGAGTGTAGCGACATATGTTCATAATTGTTGCTGTAAACTCGATATTAAATGAAAACTTTAAAAATATACTTATAAATAAAATGACAAACGACGCAATTGCAATAAAACTGCCGTATGTAGCTATCTTTGTTACGAGACTATTTTGATTATTTTCAGCCATTGTAAAATCCTCTTATTTCATCATTATTATTTTAAACATATCATTTTCCTGTTATTTAATAAAGTTTCTTGACACGATTGGTTGATGTAATTGATATGATTAGTTTTTGAAAAATAGACAAATTAGAAGCATCGAATTCACTGTTATGAGTTCAAAAATAATTATTTATGATACCAAGTTATTGAAAGAGCTTTTTATAAAAATAAAGCAAAAGTTTTATACAGTAATGAAAATCATGATACTTGTCGTTGTAGTGATTAAAATGTGATAAAATAACAAATGCTAGGATTTTTTAAAAGAGGTGAATCAAAGGATGATTGGTATAATTGGTGCCATGGAAGAAGAAGTAACAATATTAAAAAATAAATTAACACAATTAAGCGAAATTTCAGTTGCACATGTTAAATTTTATACTGGCATTTTAAAAGATAGAGAAGTAGTGATTACCCAAAGCGGCATTGGAAAAGTTAATGCTGCAATTTCTACGACATTATTAATTAATAAGTTTAAACCGGACGTCATTATTAATACAGGTTCTGCTGGAGCTTTAGATGAAAGTTTAAATGTAGGTGACGTTCTTATAAGTGATGATGTAAAATATCATGATGCGGATGCAACAGCATTTGGTTATGAATATGGACAAATACCACAGATGCCGGTAGCATTTCAATCAAGTAAACCTTTAATAGAAAAAGTATCTCAAGTTGTACAACAACAACAATTAACAGCTAAAGTAGGCTTAATTGTAAGTGGTGATAGCTTTATCGGTAGTGTTGAACAACGTCAAAAAATTAAAAAAGCATTTCCAAATGCGATGGCGGTTGAAATGGAAGCAACTGCAATTGCACAAACATGTTATCAATTTAATGTACCATTTGTTGTAGTTCGTGCAGTTTCAGACTTAGCAAATGGAGAAGCGGAAATGAGCTTCGAAGCATTTTTAGAAAAAGCAGCTGTATCATCAAGTCAAACTGTTGAAGCATTAGTGTCTCAATTATAAAAAGGTAAAGGTGAGTTAAATGGGTTTAGTTCGCAAGTTTTTTATGCCGAATTCATATGTTCAATCAATATTTCAAATTGATTTAGACAAGTTAGTGGACAAAGGCGTTAAAGGTATTATTACAGATTTAGATAATACGCTAGTAGGTTGGGATGTTAAAGAACCTACAGAACGTGTTAAAGCATGGTTTAAGGAAGCTAATGAAAAAGGAATCACTATTACAATCGTGTCTAATAATAATGAGTCTCGTGTTGCTAGTTTTAGTCAGCATTTAGACATCGATTTTATTTTTAAAGCGAGAAAGCCAATGGGGAAAGCGTTTGATAAAGCAATAACTAAGATGAATATCAGACCAGATCAAACTGTTGTTATAGGTGACCAAATGCTTACTGATGTATTTGGTGGTAATCGTCGAGGTCTATATACAATTATGGTTGTTCCAGTTAAACGAACTGATGGCTTTATTACTAAGTTTAATAGATTAATTGAAAGACGATTATTACGTCATTTCAGTAAAAAAGGTTATATCACATGGGAGGAAAATTGATTGTCTGACATTTTAAAATGTATCGGTTGTGGTGCGCCACTTCAATCTGAAGATAAAAATAAACCTGGTTTTGTACCAGAGCATAATATGTTTCGTGATGACGTGATTTGCAGACGTTGTTTCCGCTTGAAAAATTATAACGAAGTTCAAGATGTAGGATTAGAAAGTGAAGACTTTTTAAAATTATTATCAGGACTTGCGGATAAAAAGGGTATTGTCGTCAATGTCGTGGATGTATTTGACTTTGAAGGATCATTTATTAATGCAGTTAAACGTATTGTCGGAAACAAAAAAATCATTTTAGCAGCAAATAAATTGGATTTATTGCCGAAACAAATTAATAAACGTCGAGTTAAAGAATGGTTAAAACGAACAGCAAGAAAATATGGTTTGGAAGCTGACGATGTCGTATTAATTTCAGCTGAAAAAGGCTGGGGCATAGACGACTTATTATCATCAATTGCGAATATTCGAGAAAATGAAGATGTGTATATTGTAGGGACAACGAATGTTGGGAAATCTACATTGATTAATAAACTGATTGAAGCTAGTGTTGGTGAAAAAGATGTAGTAACAACTTCAAGATTCCCTGGAACAACTTTAGATATGATAGATATTCCTTTAGATGAAACATCATTTATGTATGATACACCAGGTATTATTCAAGATCACCAAATGACGCATTTAGTTAGTGAAAAAGAATTGAAAATTATTATGCCTAAGAAAGAAATAAAACAACGCGTATATCAATTAAATGAGGCGCAAACATTATTCTTCGGCGGTCTAGCGCGCATAGATTATGTATCAGGTGGTAAACGTCCGTTAGTTTGTTTCTTTTCTAATGACTTGAATATACATCGTACTAAAACGGAGAAGGCCAATGATTTATGGCGTAATCAACTTGGCGATTTATTAACGCCACCTGGAAATCCACAAAATTTTGATCTTAATGAGGTAAAGGCTGTTAGACTTGAAACAGGCAAAGAGAAACGCGATGTTATGATCTCTGGTCTAGGCTTTATAACTATAGGACCAGGAGCTAAAGTAATCGTTCGTGTTCCTAAAAATGTTGATGTTGTATTAAGAAATTCTATTTTATAAGGTGATTTAAAAAATGAAATTTGCAGTTATCGGAAATCCTATTTCACATTCCTTGTCGCCCGTTATGCATAGAGCAAATTTTAATTCTTTAGGATTAGATGATACTTATGAAGCTTTAAATATTCCAATTGAAGATTTTCATTTAATTAAAGAAATTATTTCGAAAAAAGAATTAGATGGCTTTAATATCACAATTCCTCATAAAGAACGTATCATACCGTATTTAGATCATGTTGATGAACAAGCGATTAATGCAGGTGCAGTTAACACTGTTTTGATAAAAGATGACAAGTGGATAGGGTATAATACAGATGGTATTGGTTATGTTAAAGGATTGCACAGCGTTTATCCAGATTTAGAAAATGCATACATTTTAATTTTGGGCGCAGGTGGTGCAAGTAAAGGTATTGCTTATGAATTAGCAAAATTTGTAAAGCCCAAATTAACTGTTGCGAATAGAACGATGGCTCGTTTTGAATCTTGGAATTTAAATATAAACCAAATTTCATTAGCAGATGCTGAAAAGTATTTAGCTGAATTCGATATCGTTATTAATACAACACCAGCGGGTATGGCTGGAAATAACGAAAGTATTATTAATTTAAAGCATCTTTCTCCCAATACTTTAATGAGTGATATTGTTTATATACCGTATAAAACACCTATTTTAGAGGAAGCAGAGCGCAAGGGAAACCATATTTATAATGGCTTAGATATGTTTGTTTACCAAGGTGCGGAAAGCTTTAAAATTTGGACTAATAAAGATGCTGATATTAATTCTATGAAAACAGCAGTTTTACAACAATTAAAAGGAGAATAACATATGCTTACTGGCAAACAAAAAAGATACTTAAGAAGTTTAGCACACAATATTGATCCGATTTTTCAAATTGGAAAAGGCGGTATCAACGAAAATATGATTAAACAAATAGATGATACGTTAGAAAACAGAGAATTGATTAAAGTACATGTACTACAAAATAACTTTGATGATAAAAAAGAATTAGCTGAAACATTAAGCGAAGCTACGCGTAGTGAATTAGTGCAAGTGATTGGATCTATGATAGTGATTTATAGAGAATCTAAAGAAAATAAAGAAATTGAATTGCCATAATAATGAAAAAGATAGTACTTTACGGCGGTCAGTTTAACCCTATCCATACTGCACATATGATAGTAGCTAGCGAAGTATTTCATGAATTACAGCCAGATGAATTTTATTTTTTACCTAGTTTTATGTCTCCATTGAAAAAGCACAATAATTTTATAGATGTTCAGCACAGATTAACAATGATACAGATGATTATCGACGAGCTTGGTTTTGGAGATATTTGCGACGATGAAATTAAACGTGGTGGTCAGAGTTATACCTATGACACGATCAAGGCATTCAAGGAGCAACACAAAGACAGTGAGTTGTACTTTGTTATTGGGACGGATCAGTATAACCAACTAGAGAAATGGTATCAAATTGAATACTTAAAAGAAATGGTTACTTTTGTAGTTGTAAATCGAGACAAAAATAGTCAAAATGTTGAAAATGCTATGATTGCAATTCAGATACCTAGGGTAGATATAAGTTCGACAATGATTCGACAAAGAGTTAGTGAAGGGAAATCTATCCAAGTTCTTGTTCCTAAATCCGTTGAAAACTATATTAAGGGGGAAGGATTATATGAACATTGAAAAAGCAAAACGGCTTGCAAAAGAGAAACTGCCAGAGAAACGTTATAATCATTCTTTAAGAGTTGCAGAAACAGCTATTAAATTGGCAGAAATTTATGATGGAGACACTAGTAAAGTAGAATTAGCAGGTGTATTACATGATTTCTGTAAATATGATGATTTAGGTAAAATGTATCAAATTGTTCGACAATACGAATTAGGTAATGATCTACTGAGTTATGGTAGTGAAATATTGCATGGCCCTGTGTGTGCAGCAATCATGGAACATGAATATGGTATCAATGATGAGGAAGTATTAATGGCTATCAAATACCATACTACTGGACGTCAACAAATGACAAAAACTGAAAAACTGATTTTTATTGCAGATTACATCGAACCTGGAAGAACAATCCCAGGAGTTGATGATATTCGAGATATGGCATACAATCAAGGTAGTTTAGATAAGACAATTTATGAAATTTCTAAACGCACAGTACTATTTTTAATACAGAAAGATATTACGGTATATAATAAGACGATTGACTGTTTAAATTATTATAACTATAGTGACGAAAGAATAAAGGATGATTAAATGAATTCACAAGAATTATTAGCAATTGCTGTGGATGCAATTGACAATAAAAAAGGCGAAGATACGATTTCTTTAGAAATGAAAGGTATCAGCGATATGACAGATTATTTTGTTGTAACGCACGGAAATAATGAACGACAAGTTCAAGCGATTGCTAGAGCGGTGAAAGAAGTAGCCAATGAACAAAATATAGAAGTAAAACGTATGGAAGGATACAATGAAGCGCGTTGGATATTAATTGACTTAGCTGATGTTGTGGTACATGTTTTCCATAAAGACGAAAGAAATTATTATAATATTGAAAAGTTATATCAAGATGCACCATTAGAATCATATAGTCAGGTTGCGTATTAATTATGTCGCAATATGCAGAAATGAGCCTAGTGTACGATCAATTGACTCAAGATCAACCATATGAAAAATGGTTTGAAATTGTAAAAAATCACTGCAAAGATGAATCAAATATTTTAGATATTGGATGCGGTACTGGTAGTTTAACAGTTCAATTAGAAGCTTTAGGTAATGTTACTGGTATGGATTTAAGTGTTGATATGTTGACTGTTGCAGCTCAAAAATCAGCAAATGTAAATTGGCTTGAAGGAGATATGACATCTTTTGATTTGCAACAACAATTTGATATCATCACTATTTTTTGTGACTCTCTAAATTATTTGCAAGATGAAACTGCAGTGATTGAAACATTCATCAATGTTTATCATCATCTGACTGATTCAGGTGTATTTATTTTTGATGTACATACTGTTTATAAAATGATGACTTTGTTTAATAATCAAAGTTATATTGATGATAAAGGGGACATTTTTTTAGCATGGGATGCTGTGCAAGGAGATTTACCTTTAAGTGTTTATCATGATATGACATTTTTCATTCGACATGAAGATGAAACATATTCAAGATTTGATGAGTCTCATTTTCAGAGAACATTTGATGAAAAGACATATTTGTCTTGGTTAGCTCAAGTTGGTTTTAAACATGTTGAAACATTTACTGATTTTAATATAGATGAACATAATGAAGATGCAGAAAGATTGTTTTTCATTGCGAAAAAATAAAAGTAAAACCACTCGCTCAGACGTGTATAAAGTTGAGGAGTGGTTTTATTGTATCAATTTTTATTACGCTATAAAGATTTTTTAACTCAATGGAAGTTATATATTATAAGTGCTGTTGTTTTAATTATGGTATTAATTGGTTTTATATTCTGGAGACAAGATGATTATACTTCAAGAAATTTTGAAAATAAAGATAATGCTCTGAAACAAAGCACTAGTGAAAATAGTAGTTTGTCCAAAGTAGAAGATGTCCAGGTCAAAGATGGAGATAATTCCAAAAATAAGGGTCCTGTATATGTCGATGTAAAAGGTGCTGTTAAACATCCTAATGTTTATAAAATGACATCTAAGGATAGAGTAGTTGATTTACTTGATAAAGCACAATTATTGGAGGATGCAGATGTAAGTCAAATTAATTTGTCTGAAAAATTAACAGATCAAAAAATGATTTTCATACCTCATAAAGGACAAAAGAATGTTGAACCACAAATTGGAGTAAACAGTGTGCATGTAAAAAATGGGAACACAAATAATACTAAAGTAAATTTAAATACCGCATCTGTATCAGAATTGATGTCTGTTCCTGGAGTAGGGCAAGCTAAAGCTAATGCAATTGTTGAATATCGCAACCAACAAGGTGCATTTCAAGAAATTGACGATTTGAAAAAAGTAAAAGGTTTTGGAAGTAAAACTTTTGATAAACTGAAATCTTATTTCACGATATAATGGATTATTTTAATTGCAAATTTTATTTTTTGTGATTAATCTTATATTAATAGAAAATGTTACTAAATTTTAAGTATGGAAGGTGAACATCTTGGAAAGAATCAAATGGGAAGAATATTTTATGGCACAAAGTCATTTGCTAGCATTACGTTCAACTTGTCAAAGATTATCTGTAGGTGCAACGATTGTTAAGGATAATCGTATTATTGCTGGTGGTTATAATGGCTCTGTAGCTGGCGAGGTGCATTGTATAGATGAAGGATGTTTAATTGAAGATGGACATTGTATCAGAACGATACATGCAGAAATGAATGCTTTATTACAATGTGCAAAACAAGGTGTATCTACTGAAGGTGCAACAATCTATGTTACTCATTTTCCATGCCTAAATTGTACAAAGTCAATTATTCAAGCAGGTATAAAGCGTATCTACTATGCAGAAGATTATCATAACCATGAATATGCAACTAAATTACTCAAACAATCTGGTATTGAATTTAAAAAAATTCCATTTTCACCAGAATATGTTGCTAAATATCTGACTAAAGGTTAATGTTTTGCTGTATGTCGCGTTATCAATGATTGTAGGAGTGCTTTGGAATTCTAGCAAAGTGCTCTCTACATTTCTTTTCATTTTACTTTTGTATATTACTTATCGTAAAAATAAAATCGTTTATGCCCCTATTTCTCTCTTTTTAATCATTTTCTCCTCATGGTATTTACATTATTCACAACAAGCAATATTTAATTATATCAATTATATTGAACGTAATTCTCAGTTTAATGAGCGTGCTCAAGTAATCCAAATTCAACGTCAAGGTAGTGACACATATAAAGGTAGGTTGAGTTTAAAAAATGAAATATATCCTTTCTTTTTAACAAATAAAAAGAATTTTGATTTAAAGAAAATTGAAAGTCGTAATTGTATTGTTAAAGGACAATTCAAAGTTAATGACAATAAGTTTGTAACTCTTAAATTACAAAGTATAGTTGTACAAAGCTGCCTAGAATCGAACCGGTCTAATTTAATTGAGAAACATAAACAGTTTATAATGAATCGAATTTATGATTCGGGTATTAAGTTTCCGGATCGTATTATGGCATTGATTACTGGTGACGTAAAAGAAATTAATGAGCAATTTAAGGAACGTGTTAAAGAGATAGGTATATATCATTTGCTGGCAGTTAGTGGCTCGCATATAGCTGCAATTGTATTCTTAATTTACAAACCTTTAAAACGATTAAATTTACCTTTATTTGTCATTAAAGGAATTACAATCATTGTATTAGCTTTATTTGCTCAATACACAAATTATGCACCTAGTGCTGTAAGAGCTATAATAATGACAACTCTTGTACTGCTTATTACTAAGCAAATTAAAATAAAGGGTATTCAGCTATTAGCATTTGCATTTATAATTATGTTTATTTTAAATCCACTAGTTGTTTATGATATTGGATTTCAATTTTCATTCATCATTTCATTTTTTATTATGCTACTTTTTCCTTTTTTACAGCAATTGTCAAAGTTACAATCATTATTCATAATTACGTTTATTGCACAATTAGCTTCATTTATCGTTGCCATTCCAAACTTTCATCAACTTCAATGGGTGGGATTTTTATCTAATTTGATTTTTGTACCGTACTATTCGATTATATTGTTTCCGCTATCTATTTTATTCTTTATTACAAGTCATTTTATTGTGGGATTAACGCCGCTAAATTACTTGGTTGACCTAAGTTTTAATTTTCATGACTGGTTACTAGACCTATTCACAAGAATCAAGCAATCACATTTTTCTGTTACCAAGTTTAATGATTGGATATTTATAATATTTATAATTTCTGTTTATTACATATTTTGGTTATTGGCTAAACGTAAATATATATTGGTTACGGTTTGGACTATAATTATTCTGACATTATTAATAACGTTTCCAACAAATTCACATCACAAAATTACAATGTTAAATGTGGGGCAGGGAGACAGTATTTTATATGAAGGTGGTAAGAACCAAAATGTCTTGATTGATACAGGTGGGAAAGTGATTGATGATACTAAACAACCTAGTTATTCAATTTCTAAATATCATATTTTACCAACGCTAAATGAAAGAGGGATAAATGAATTAGAGTATCTAATTTTAACACATCCACACAATGACCATATTGGTGAAGTGGAATATATTATTAGTCATATTAAAATTAAACATATAGAGATATACAATAAGGGATATAGTAGTAATACATTGATGTTATTATCGAAATTAAGCCATAAGTACAACATTAAACTTATAGATGTAAGACAAGTTAGTAGTTTTAAACTTGGAGATAGTAGTTTTCTATTTTTTGATAGTTTTATTCCAAATAGCCGAGATAAAAATGAGTATTCGATTATTACTATGATTACATATCAAAATAAAAAAGTTTTATTAATGGGCGATGCTAGTAAAAATAATGAATCTTTACTACTAAAAAAATATAACTTGCCGGAGATTGATATTTTAAAAGTAGGTCATCATGGGAGCAAGACAAGTAGTTCTAAAGAATTTATAGAGATGATTAAGCCTAAAATAAGTTTGATTTCTTCTGGGAAGAACAATATGTATCATCTTCCTAATATAGAAGTTGTTAAACGATTGCAAAGGATTCGCAGTCGCATTTACAATAGTCAACAAAACGGTCAAGTTACAATTGACTTAGATGATAATTTAAAAGTTGATTCAAACTCTTATGGAAATGCAAGTGGTTTATAGATACAGAAACATGATATAATCTATTGATGTGTCAAACGAATGAAAGGGTGTAATGAATGAGCGACAATATTGTAGCTATTTATGGAGATGTGCCTGAATTGGTTGAAAAACAAAGTGCAGAAATTATATCACAATTTTTGAAAAGTGATAGAGATGACTTTAACTTTGTGAAATATAATTTATACGAAACAGAGATTGCACCAATTGTTGAAGAAACATTAACATTGCCTTTCTTTTCAGATAAAAAAGCAATTTTGGTTAAAAATGCATATATATTTACAGGTGAAAAAGCGCCAAAAGATATGGCTCATAATGTAAATCAATTAATAGAATTTATTGAAAAATATGATGGCGAAAATTTGATTGTCTTTGAGATATATCAAAATAAACTTGATGAAAGAAAAAAGTTAACTAAAACTCTAAAAAAGCATGCAAGGCTTAAAAAAATAGAGCAAATGTCTGAAGAAGAAATAAAAAAATGGATTCAAAGTAAATTAAATGAGAATTTCAAAGATATCAAAAGAGATGCATTAGATTTATTTATTGAGTTGACAGGTATTAACTTTAATATTGTCTCACAAGAGATAGAAAAGTTGATTTTATTTTTAGGCGATAGACCAACAATTAATAAGCAGGATGTTAACCAAATTATTAATAGAAGTTTAGAGCAAAATGTATTTTTACTGACTGAATACATTCAGAAAAGAAAGAAAGAACAAGCAATTCATTTAGTAAAAGATTTAATAACTATGAAAGAAGAACCTATTAAATTACTTGCACTAATCACAAGTAATTACCGATTATTTTATCAATGTAAGATTTTGAGTCAAAAAGGATATAGTGGACAGCAAATTGCTAAAACAATAGGCGTACATCCATACAGAGTAAAATTAGCGTTAGGACAAGTAAGACATTATCAACTTGATGAATTATTGAATATTATAGATGCTTGTGCGGAAACTGATTATAAACTTAAATCATCATATATGGATAAACAGTTAATACTGGAATTATTCATTCTATCTTTATAAAAAATAAAAGTTCAAGCATGCGCTTGAACTTTTATTTAAAAAGATTATTTATTTGCAGTCATTAATTGTGATTTAATACGGTCAGCTTTGTTTGAATGTATTAAATTACTTTGAGCAGCTTTGTCTACTAACTTAACTGCTAAGCTTACTAATTCATTTTTATTATCAGCGTTATTTGAAACAGCTGTTTTAGCGTTTTTAACTGCTGTACGCATTGCACTCTTTTGTGAAATGTTGCGTGCTTCAGCTTTTTCAGTTGTTTTTACACGTTTAATTGCAGATTTGATATTTGCCATTTCTGTCACCTCCTAAAAGTGAGTTCATCTTATCAAAATTTTATTTGATTACAACAAGAAATATTTTAACAAAAGTCTAACCGTTGTGCAATCATTTATTTGATGGGGTTAGCTTAAAATTTTGCAGATTTAATAAATTGTGTTGGAAACACAATCAATACGTTTTATAATTATAAGTACGTAATTAACATATTAACATATCGCAAGTATGTATTTAAATAAAGATTGTTATAATTTCAAAGTTCATCCAAGATTATGGCGTTTGCATTTACCTATTAAAAACGTTATTATATCAAAGATGCGAAAGATAATACGGGTTTATTTTATGAAAGTGAGAAGGATAAAATGGATAATGAGCAACGCTTAAAAAGAAGAGAGAATATAAGGAATTTCTCGATTATAGCACATATTGACCACGGAAAATCTACATTGGCTGATAGAATTTTAGAAAATACCAAATCAGTTGAAACAAGAGATATGCAAGATCAGTTACTAGATTCAATGGATTTAGAAAGAGAACGTGGTATTACAATCAAATTAAACGCAGTTCGTTTAAAGTACGAAGCTAAAGATGGAAATACTTATACATTCCATTTAATCGATACGCCTGGACACGTCGATTTTACATATGAAGTGTCACGTTCTTTGGCAGCTTGTGAGGGCGCGATTTTAGTAGTAGATGCGGCTCAAGGTATCGAAGCACAAACATTAGCAAATGTTTATTTAGCATTAGATAATGAGTTAGAGTTATTGCCTGTTATTAACAAAATTGATTTACCTGCTGCAGAACCTGAACGCGTGAAACAAGAAATTGAAGATATGATAGGTTTAGACCAAGACGATGTTGTTTTAGCAAGTGCTAAATCTAACATTGGAATTGAAGAGATACTAGAGAAAATAGTTGAAGTTGTGCCAGCTCCAGATGGCGACCCAGAAGCACCACTAAAAGCGTTAATATTTGATTCTGAGTATGATCCATATAGAGGGGTAATTTCATCGATAAGAATTGTAGACGGTGTTGTTAAAGCCGGAGATAAAATTCGAATGATGGCGACTGGTAAAGAGTTCGAAGTAACAGAAGTTGGAATTAATACACCTAAGCAGCTTCCAGTTGATGAATTAACAGTTGGTGATGTTGGTTATATTATTGCAAGTATTAAAAATGTTGATGATTCTAGGGTTGGTGACACCATCACATTAGCTAGTAGACCTGCATCAGAACCATTGCAAGGTTATAAGAAAATGAATCCAATGGTATATTGCGGACTGTTCCCAATAGATAACAAAAATTATAATGATTTAAGAGAAGCATTAGAAAAATTACAATTGAATGATGCATCATTAGAATTTGAGCCTGAATCGTCACAAGCATTAGGTTTTGGTTATAGAACTGGTTTCTTAGGTATGTTACACATGGAAATAATTCAAGAAAGAATTGAAAGAGAATTTGGCATTGAATTAATTGCAACAGCACCATCTGTAATTTATCAATGTATTTTAAGGGACGGTTCAGAAGTGACGGTTGATAACCCAGCACAAATGCCAGATCGTGATAAAATTGATAAAATATTTGAGCCATATGTTCGTGCAACTATGATGGTTCCAAATGACTATGTAGGTGCAGTAATGGAATTATGTCAACGTAAACGTGGACAATTTATAAATATGGACTATTTAGATGATATTCGTGTAAATATTGTTTATGAATTACCTTTAGCTGAAGTTGTATTTGATTTCTTCGATCAACTTAAATCTAATACTAAAGGATATGCATCATTTGATTATGAATTCATCGAAAATAAAGAAAGTAATTTAGTTAAGATGGATATTTTATTAAACGGTGATAAAGTGGATGCGCTAAGCTTCATAGTTCATAGAGATTTTGCATATGAACGTGGTAAAGCATTAGTTGAAAAACTTAAAACGTTAATTCCAAGACAGCAATTTGAAGTACCTGTACAGGCTGCAATAGGACAAAAAATTGTAGCGCGTACAAATATTAAATCAATGGGTAAAAACGTTTTAGCTAAATGTTATGGCGGTGACATAAGCCGTAAACGTAAATTACTTGAAAAACAAAAAGCAGGTAAAGCTAAGATGAAAGCAGTTGGTAATGTTGAAATTCCACAGGATGCTTTCTTGGCTGTATTGAAAATGGATGACGAATAAGTTTTTTAAAAATTTATTAACAATTTACAATGAATAAAGTTTAATAACTAAAAAGAGGGAGCCTAGGATAAATTAACGTCCTGGGCTTTACAATGTTATATTGGCAGCCATCGACAGAGTTAAAAATGAGCTTATAACAATGGGGCCCCAACATAGAAGCTGACGAAAAGTCAGCTTACAATAATGTGCAAGTTGGGGTGGGGCCCCAACATAGAGAATTTCGAAAAGAAATTCTACAGGCAATGCAAGTTGGGGTGGGGCCCCAACATAGAGAAATTGGATTGCCAATTTCTACAGACAATGCAAGTTGGGGTGGGACAACGAAATAAATTTTGCGAAAATATCATTTCTGTCCCACTCCCTTATGCATGAGTTTTACTCATGTAATTTTATTTTTATGGACATATTACATCTGGCTAATGTGTAAGAGCCACTACATAATAAATCATTAGTGGTTCTTTATTATTTCTATCTCACTCCCTCTAAACAAGAATAAATATCAAAATGAATCGATATATTAGACAACCATTGATTAAACGTTAAAGTTAAAAGTAAGAATAATTGCAGATAGTCCAACAGGATATAGCCGATTGGATAAACAGTCTGAGAAGCGGGGCATTAAAATGACGGTACAAAGTGCATATATACATATTCCATTTTGTGTAAGAATATGTACATATTGTGATTTCAATAAATATTTTATACAGAATCAACCTGTAGATGAGTACTTAGATGCACTAATAACAGAAATGTCTACAGCAAAATATAGGAACTTAAAGACCATGTATGTAGGTGGCGGCACACCAACGGCCCTTTCTATTAATCAGTTGGAAAGATTACTTAAAGCAATACGTGATACGTTTACAATCACAGGCGAGTATACATTTGAAGCAAATCCTGATGAGTTAACTAAAGAGAAAGTCCAACTATTAGAAAAATATGGAGTAAACAGAATTTCAATGGGCGTTCAAACATTCAAGCCGGAGTTATTGTCTGTTTTAGGTAGAACGCACAATACTGAAGATATTTACACTTCGGTGTTAAATGCTAAAAACGCAGGTATTAAATCAATCAGTTTAGATTTAATGTATCATTTACCGAAACAGACGATTGAAGATTTTGAACAAAGTTTAGATCTAGCTTTAGATATGGATATTCAACATATTTCGAGTTACGGCTTAATACTTGAACCTAAAACCCAATTTTATAATATGTATAGAAAAGGGTTGCTTAAACTTCCTAATGAGGATTTAGGTGCTGACATGTATCAGTTGCTGATGTCTAAGATAGAACAATCTCCTTTCCATCAATACGAAATATCTAATTTTGCATTAGATGGCCATGAATCAGAACATAATAAGGTTTACTGGTTTAATGAGGAATATTATGGATTTGGAGCAGGTGCAAGTGGTTATGTAGATGGTGTGCGTTATACGAATATCAATCCAGTGAATCATTATATCAAAGCTATAAATAAAGAAAGTAAAGCAATTTTAGTATCAAATAAACCTTCTTTGACTGAGAGAATGGAAGAAGAAATGTTTCTTGGTTTGCGTTTAAATGAAGGTGTGAGTAGTAGTAGGTTCAAAAAGAAGTTTGACCAATCTATTGAAAGTGTCTTTGGTCAAACAATAAATAATTTAAAAGAGAAGGAATTAATTGTAGAAAAGAACGATGCGATTGCACTAACAAAGCGAGGGAAAGTCATAGGTAATGAGGTTTTTGAAGCTTTCCTAATAAATGATTAAAAAAAATTGAAATTTCGAGTCTTTAACATTGACTTACTTTGACCAATTTGATAAATTATAATTAGCACTTGAGATAAGTGAGTGCTAATGAGGTGAAAACATGATTACAGATAGGCAATTGAGTATATTAAACGCAATTGTTGAGGATTATGTTGATTTTGGACAACCCGTTGGTTCTAAAACACTAATTGAGCGACATAACTTGAATGTTAGTCCTGCTACAATTAGAAATGAGATGAAACAGCTTGAAGATTTAAACTATATCGAAAAGACACATAGTTCTTCAGGGCGTTCGCCATCACAATTAGGTTTTAGGTATTATGTCAATCGTTTACTTGAACAAACATCTCATCAAAAAACAAATAAATTAAGACGATTAAATCAATTGTTAGTTGAGAATCAATATGATGTATCATCAGCATTGACATATTTTGCAGATGAATTATCAAATATATCTCAATATACAACTTTAGTTGTTCATCCTAATCATAAACAAGATATTATCAATAATGTACACTTGATTCGTGCTAATCCTAATTTAGTTATAATGGTTATCGTATTTTCATCAGGTCATGTTGAGCATGTACATCTTGCTTCAGACATACCGTTTAATAATGACAAACTAAATACAATATCAAATTTTGTTACAAACAAACTAACTGAGTTTAATCAGAATTTACAAGATGATATTGTCTCTTTTGTTCAATCAGAGCAGGAAGAAATATTTATCAATAAATTGTTAAATACGATGAATAATCATATTTCTAATCAAAGTAATAGCATTTATATGGGTGGAAAGGTTAAACTTATTGATGCATTGAATGAAAGTAATGTATCTTCAATTCAGCCCATTCTACAATATATAGAATCAAATAGAATTGCAGAATTATTACAAGATATATCTTCACCAAATATTAATGTAAAAATTGGTAATGAAATTGATGACAGCTTAAGTGATATTTCAATTGTAACAAGTCAATATCATTTTGATGAAACGTTAAAAGGTCAAATCGCTGTGATTGGACCTACAGCTATGCATTATCAAAATGTCATTCAATTATTAAATAGAATTTGGTAATGATGGATTAGAAAGTATTGGAGGACAGAAAATGACAAATAAAGACGAATCAGTTGAAAAAAACACTGAATCAACAGTTGAAGAAACAAACGTCAAACAAAATATTGATGATTCAGTTGAACAAGCTGAAGAAAGTAAAGGTCATTTACAAGATGAAGCAATAGAAGAAACGTCTGACGAGAATGTTATTGAAGAAATAGATCCAAAAGATCAAAAAATTAATGAACTTCAACAATTAGCAGATGAAAACGAAGAGAAATATTTAAGGCTCTACGCTGAGTTTGAAAATTATAAGCGTAGAATTCAAAAAGAAAATGAAATAAATAAAACATATCAAGCACAACGTGTGTTAACAGATATTTTACCAGCAATAGACAATATAGAACGTGCACTTCAAATTGAAGGTGATGATGAGACTTTTAAATCTCTTCAAAAAGGTGTACAAATGGTGCATGAAAGTTTGATTAACGCACTAAAAGATAATGGTCTTGAAGTTATTAAAACTGAAGGTGAAGCATTTGATCCAAATATTCACCAAGCTGTAGTTCAAGATGATAACCCTGATTTTGAATCTGGCGAAATCACTCAAGAACTACAAAAAGGATACAAGCTTAAAGATAGAGTATTAAGACCATCAATGGTCAAAGTAAACCAATAACTTAAATTTGGCGAAAAGACATTGTTTAAAATTAAATTAATTTAATGATTAAATGGAGGAATTTTATTATGAGTAAAATTATTGGTATAGACTTAGGTACAACAAATTCATGTGTAACAGTATTAGAAGGCGATGAGCCAAAAGTAATTCAAAACCCTGAAGGTTCACGTACAACACCATCTGTTGTAGCTTTCAAAAATGGAGAAACTCAAGTTGGTGAAGTAGCTAAACGTCAAGCTATTACAAACCCAAACACTGTTCAATCTATTAAACGTCATATGGGTACTGATTATAAAGTAGATATTGAAGGTAAATCATACACACCACAAGAAATCTCAGCTATGATTTTACAAAACTTAAAAAATACAGCTGAAAGCTATTTAGGTGAGAAAGTTGACAAAGCTGTAATTACAGTACCTGCATACTTTAACGATGCTGAACGTCAAGCAACTAAAGATGCTGGTAAAATTGCTGGTTTAGAAGTTGAGCGTATCATTAATGAACCAACAGCTGCAGCATTAGCATATGGTTTAGATAAAACTGATAAAGATGAAAAAGTTCTTGTTTTTGACTTAGGTGGCGGTACATTTGACGTATCTATCCTAGAATTAGGTGACGGTGTATTCGAAGTACTATCAACAGCCGGTGACAACAAACTTGGCGGTGATGATTTTGACCAAGTAATTATTGACTACCTAGTTGCAGAATTCAAAAAAGAAAATGGCGTAGACTTATCTCAAGATAAAATGGCATTACAACGTTTGAAAGATGCTGCTGAAAAAGCTAAAAAAGACTTATCAGGTGTATCACAAACTCAAATCTCATTACCATTTATCTCAGCTGGTGAAAACGGTCCATTACACTTAGAAGTAAACTTAACTCGTTCTAAATTTGAAGAATTATCAGATTCATTAATTAGAAGAACAATGGAACCTACACGCCAAGCAATGAAAGACGCTGGCTTAACAAACTCAGATATCGATGAAGTTATCTTAGTTGGTGGATCAACTCGTATTCCAGCAGTACAAGAAGCTGTCAAAAAAGAAATCGGTAAAGAACCTAACAAAGGAGTAAACCCGGACGAAGTAGTGGCAATGGGAGCTGCAATCCAAGGTGGCGTTATCACAGGTGACGTTAAAGACGTAGTATTATTAGACGTAACACCACTATCTTTAGGTATTGAAATTTTAGGTGGACGTATGAATACGTTAATTGAACGTAACACTACGATTCCTACATCTAAATCTCAAATCTATTCAACAGCAGTAGATAATCAACCATCAGTAGATGTACACGTATTACAAGGTGAACGTCCAATGGCTGCGGATAATAAAACACTTGGTAGATTCCAATTGACTGATATTCCACCAGCTGAACGTGGTAAACCTCAAATTGAAGTAACGTTTGATATCGATAAAAACGGTATTGTAAATGTAACTGCAAAAGACTTAGGTACAAATAAAGAACAAAGAATTACAATTCAATCAAGTTCTTCATTATCAGACGAAGAAATCGACCGTATGGTAAAAGATGCTGAAGTTAACGCTGAAGCAGATAAAAAACGTCGTGAAGAAGTAGACTTAAGAAACGAAGCTGACAGTCTAGTATTCCAAGTTGAAAAAACTTTAACTGATTTAGGCGAAAATATCGGTGAAGAAGATAAAAAATCTGCTGAAGAGAAAAAAGACGCTCTTAAAACTGCTTTAGAAGGTCAAGATATAGAAGATATTAAATCTAAAAAAGAAGAACTTGAAAAAGTGATTCAAGAATTATCAGCAAAAGTATATGAGCAAGCGGCTCAACAGCAACAACAAGCACAAGGTGCAAATGCTGGTCAAAACAACGATAGTACTGTAGAAGATGCTGAATTTAAAGAAGTAAAAGACGACGACAAAAAATAATTAAACAATACAATTAGAATGTTGTCATGATCTGAAAAGTCAAAGTCAATAGAACATTGGCTTTGGCTTTTTATTTGGATAGTATGACATATTACGTTAAACTATATGAGTTAATTAAGAAAAGGAGAGATAGCTGTGGCCAAAAGAGACTATTATGAAGTTTTAGGCATTAGTAAAGATGCTTCAAAAGATGAAATCAAAAAAGCGTATCGAAAGCTTTCGAAAAAATATCATCCAGATATTAACAAAGAAGAAGGTGCAGATGAAAAGTTTAAAGAAATTTCTGAAGCCTATGAAGTTTTAAGTGATGATAATAAACGCGCAAGCTATGATCAATTTGGACATGATGGTCCACAAGGTTTTGGTGGACAAGGATTCAATGGCTCTGACTTTGGCGGTTTTAGTGGCTTCGGTGGCGGCGGTTTTGAAGATATCTTTAGCTCTTTCTTCGGTGGCGGCAGACAAAGAGATCCAAATGCACCGCAAAAAGGTGATGATCTTCAGTATACAATGACATTAACATTTGAAGAAGCGGTATTTGGTACAACAAAAGAAATTTCAATCCGTAAAGATGTAACATGCGAAACATGTCATGGTGATGGTGCAAAGCCTGGAACAAGTAAAAAGACTTGTAGTTACTGTAATGGCGCTGGTCATGTAGCTGTAGAACAAAACACAATTTTAGGTAGAGTTCGTACTGAACAAGTTTGTCCTAAATGTAATGGAAGTGGTCAAGAATTTGAAGAAGCTTGTCCAACATGTCACGGAAAAGGTACTGAAAATAAAACAGTTAAATTAGAAGTGAAAGTACCTGAAGGTGTCGACAATGAACAACAAATTAGATTAGCTGGTGAAGGCTCTCCAGGCGTGAATGGAGGACCTGCTGGTGATTTATACGTAGTATTTAGAGTTAAACCATCTGAAACATTTAAACGTGATGGTGATGATATTTATTACAAATTAAATGTTAGCTTCCCACAAGCAGCTTTAGGCGATGAAATAAAAATACCAACATTAAATAATGAAGTTATGTTAACAATCCCTGCTGGTACACAAACAGGTAAGCAATTCCGCTTAAAAGAAAAGGGTATAAAAAATGTTCATGGCTATGGATACGGAGATTTATATGTTGATATTAAAGTAGTAACGCCTACTAAATTAACAGATAGACAAAAAGAACTAATGAAAGAATTTGCCCAATTAAATGGTGAAGAAATTAATGAACAACCTTCGAATTTTAAAGATAGAGCAAAAAGATTCTTTAAGGGAGAATAAAGTATGAACTGGACAGAGCTTTCAATTATTATTAATCATGAAGCAGTAGAATTGGCTACCAATATACTTGAAAATCATGGATCAAATGGTGTCGTGATAGAAGATTCAGATGATTTAATTAACCAACCAGAAGATAAATACGGTGAAATTTACGCTTTGAAAAAAGAGGATTATCCAGATAAGGGAGTAAGATTGAAAGCCTATTTTAATGAAATGACTTATGATGATAAGTTGCGACAGCAAATTAAAGATGAGTTATTAAATTTAGATGAACTTGATCAACATAACGTTCAATTCAGTGAGCAAATTATTGCAGAGACGGATTGGGAAAATGAATGGAAAAACTATTTCCATCCATTCCGAGCGTCGAAGAAGTTCACAATAGTTCCTAGTTGGGAAACATATGCTAAAGAAGCGGATGAAGAGCTTTGCATTGAGCTCGACCCAGGTATGGCTTTTGGAACAGGTGATCATCCGACTACAAGTATGTGTTTGAAGGCAATAGAAACATATGTATTGCCACAGCATTCAGTAATTGATGTTGGTACTGGCTCAGGTATATTAAGTATTGCAAGTCATCTAATCGGTGTAAAACGTATTAAAGCGTTGGATATTGATGAAATGGCAGTGAGTGTAGCTAAAGAAAACTTCAGAAGAAATCATTGTGAAACGTTAATTGAAGCTGTTCCAGGTAACTTATTGAAAGACGAAACAGAAAAATTTGATATTGTAATAGCAAATATTTTAGCGCATATTATTGATGAAATGATTGAAGATGCTTATAATACTCTAAATGAAGGCGGTTATTTTATTACTTCTGGTATTATAAAAGAGAAGTATGAAGGTATACAGTCACATATGGAGCGTGTAGGTTTTAAAATTATTTCAGAACAACATGACAACGGTTGGGTTTGTCTTGTTGGCCAGAAAGTGAGTGAATAATGTGCAACGTTATTTCATAGACCAAAACGCTGATGTAAGTCAGCGTTTTTTTATTACAAAAAAAGAAGATATTCATCATATAACAAATGTAATGAGATATGATGTTGGTAGTAAAATTATTTTAACTTTTAATGATCAAACAGTTTATTTATGTGAAATTGCTGATATAACAAGTGATAAAATTGCAGTTGATTTAAAAGAAAAACAAAATATTAATACAGAATTGCCAGTTGATGTTACGATTTGCAGTGGACTAATCAAAGCTGACAAATATGAGTGGTTGCTACAAAAAGCTACTGAATTGGGTGCTTCATCATTTATAGCTGTGAGCATGGAACGTTCAATTGTTAAATTAAACGAGGCAAAAGTTGCCAAAAAGATAGAGCGTTGGCAAAAAATAATTAAAGAAGCTGCTGAACAAAGCTATCGTTTAGTGATTCCATCTATTCAATTCGAGTCGAATTTAAAATTAATTTGTGATACTATTGATAATTATGACTATATTCTTATTGCATATGAAGAGGAAGCAAAAGATGGTGAGTTAAGCAATTTCAAGCAAACTTTACAACAATTCAAGGCTCAGGATAAAGTGTTGATGATTTTTGGTCCTGAGGGTGGTTTGTCAGAAAATGAAATTTCATTATTTAGTAATACTAGTACAGTTGTTGGTCTTGGACCGAGAATTTTACGGGCAGAAACTGCGCCATTGTATGCGTTAAGTGCAATAAGTTATGAAAAAGAATTAATGGGGTGAATATTTATGTCAACAGTTGCGTTTCACACATTAGGTTGTAAAGTAAACCATTATGAAACTGAAGCAATCTGGCAATTATTTAAAGAAGCAAACTATGAGCGCGTTGACTTTGAAGCGAATGCTGATGTATTTGTTATTAATACTTGTACAGTAACGAATACAGGTGATAAAAAAAGTCGTCAAATAATTAGACGTGCAATAAGACAAAATCCTGATGCTGTAATCTGTGTAACAGGTTGTTATGCGCAAACTTCATCAGCTGAAATTATGGAAATTCCTGGTGTCGATGTAGTAGTTGGTACACAAGATAGACATAAACTATTAGGTTACATTGATGAATTCCGTAAAGAACGCCAACCAATTAATGGTGTTGGAAATATCATGAAAAATCGTAAATATGAAGAATTAGATGTCCCATATTTTACAGATAGAACACGTGCGTCATTAAAAATTCAAGAAGGTTGTAACAACTTCTGCACATTCTGTATTATTCCATGGGCTCGTGGCTTAATGCGTTCAAGAGATCCGGAAAAAGTAGTTGAACAAGCGACGCAACTAGTGAATTCAGGATATAAGGAAATTGTATTGACGGGAATTCATACAGGTGGATATGGTCAAGATTTAAAAGATTATAACTTGGCCCAATTATTACGTGATCTTGAAACGATTAATGGATTAGAACGAATTCGAATTTCTTCAATTGAAGCAAGTCAACTTACAGATGAAGTAATTGACGTTTTAGAACGTTCAACAAAAGTTGTGCGTCATTTGCATATTCCATTACAATCTGGTTCAGATACAGTATTAAAACGTATGAGACGTAAGTATACAATGGATAGATTTTCAGAACGATTAACAAAATTGCATAAAGCTTTACCAGACTTGGCAGTTACGAGTGATGTAATTGTTGGTTTCCCAGGTGAAACTGAAGCAGAGTTCCAAGAAACATATGATTTTATCGTAAAGCATAAGTTCTCTGAACTGCATGTTTTCCCTTATTCTCCTAGAATTGGCACGCCAGCTGCAAGAATGGATGACCAAATTGATGAAGAAATTAAAAATGAACGGGTGCATAAGTTAATTACGCTAAGCAATCAACTCGGAAAGTTATATGCGTCTAAATTTGATCAAGATGTGCTTGAAGTAATTCCTGAGGAACAGGGTGACACAGAAGGCACATTAGTTGGATATGCAGATAATTATATGAAAGTACAATTTGAAGGTGACGAATCACTCATAGGTCAAATTGTAAAAGTTAAAATTACGCAAGCAAATTATCCATTAAATGAAGGGCAAGCAATTAAAGTTGTTGATTTCGCAACAAATAAATCTGATAGAGAAGTTTTAGTTTAAGTATTCCTTGATTCATACCATAAGGTTCCGTATTAAAGATATAGGTTTTGTAACGTTGTTTTAACGGCTTCACAATTTACTATATAAGCAACTCTTCTCATTAAATAAATTATTAAGAGATTTTTAGAACAAAATCTAAAAGTCTTTGTGATTTTGATGTGAAATATGTTTCAAATAAAAAACAATTTACTAATTGACCATAAATTACAGATATATTATACTTATAAATGCATAGTTTTACTGTGCAATTGACTATAAAGTTCCGTTGATATTTGGAGGGAGGGAAATACAGATGTCTAAAACAGTAGTACGTAAAAATGAATCACTTGAAGATGCGTTACGTAGATTTAAACGTTCAGTTTCTAAAAGTGGAACAATCCAAGAAGTACGTAAACGTGAATTTTACGAAAAACCAAGCGTAAAACGTAAAAAGAAATCAGAAGCTGCACGTAAACGTAAATTCAAATAATTAATACCTCTGTTGACTCCCTCAACACGAATATTAATTATATAAAACAAACATCACAAGTTAGTGTCTTACACTAATATGTGATGTTTTTTTGTTGTCAATTTTTAATTAAAAAAAGTTATATAGTTTATAAATAATCAAATTGATATTCTATAGGTTCTTATAACTATAAAGTATATTCAATTTCATGTATAATTAATGTGAGGGCGAGGTGAAATTGTGAGTTATAATAATTTTTTACAAATGACAACTATCTTGGAATCAACGGCTGGAGATACTTGGGTTGAACAAGTTAGTAATATAATTGTTCAACCTATTTTTACGTTAATATTAACCTGTTTGACATTCTTAGGATTTGTATATCAACTTTACTCTAAAAAAATCAATGCAGCTGGTATTATCGCCACATTATCATTACTTATTTTATTTTTGGGATTTCTAATCCAAGGAAATGTCAATATGCATTCTATCTTAATATTCTCAATTGGCGTTATATTAGTTGTAATTGAATTATTTGTAGTTGGTGCAGTAATTGGTATTATTGGCATGATACTGATAACTATAAGCATAACAACGCTCGGTGATAATTTGCTATTTATGCTTGCGAATGTTATCGTTGCCTTGATTTTAACGATTGTAGAATGGGTGATATTAGTGAAGATTTTCAACAGAAAGATTCCGTTTTTGGATAAAGTTATCTTAAAAGATTCAACTAATTCTGAGTCAGGTTACAATTCTCATGATAACCGCTCGCACCTCGTAGGAAAGACTGCTCAAACAGTTACAGATCTTCGACCTGCAGGGATTATTTTTTGTGAAAATGAACGTATTGATGCTGTTTCAGATGGCAACTTTATTTTACGCAATAAAACGGTAAAAATCCTTGAAGTTGAAGGAACAAGAGTAGTTGTGAGGGAAGTAGATTAATTAAAAGGAGCGATACCATGTTTAGTTTAAGTTTTATCGTAATAGCAGTTATTATAGTAGTTGCATTACTTATTTTATTCTCATTTGTACCCATTGGTTTATGGATTTCAGCGTTAGCAGCTGGCGTTCATGTTGGTATAGGTACATTGGTTGGTATGCGTTTACGTCGTGTATCTCCAAGAAAAGTTATAGCGCCATTAATTAAAGCGCATAAAGCAGGACTAGCATTAACAACAAACCAATTAGAATCGCATTATCTAGCAGGAGGAAATGTTGACAGAGTTGTTGACGCTAATATTGCTGCACAACGTGCTGACATTGATCTTCCTTTCGAACGTGCTGCTGCAATTGACCTTGCAGGACGTGACGTATTAGAAGCGGTTCAAATGTCTGTTAATCCTAAAGTCATTGAAACACCATTTATCGCAGGTGTAGCAATGAACGGTATTGAAGTGAAAGCCAAAGCTCGTATCACAGTTAGAGCTAATATTGCTCGACTTGTTGGTGGTGCTGGTGAAGAAACAATCATCGCACGTGTTGGTGAAGGTATCGTTTCAACAATTGGTTCTAGTAAGCATCATACAGAAGTACTTGAAAACCCAGATAATATTTCTAAAACAGTTTTAAGCAAAGGTTTAGATTCAGGTACTGCATTTGAAATTTTATCAATTGATATTGCTGACGTTGATATTAGTAAAAATATTGGTGCAGACTTACAAACTGAACAAGCATTAGCAGACAAAAATATTGCACAAGCAAAAGCTGAAGAACGTAGAGCTATGGCTGTAGCAACTGAGCAAGAAATGAAAGCGCGTGTACAAGAAATGCATGCTAAAGTAGTTGAAGCCGAATCTGAAGTACCATTAGCTATGGCTGAAGCATTACGTTCAGGTAATATCAGTGTTAAAGATTATTATAATTTGAAAAATATCGAAGCTGATACAGGCATGAGAAATGCAATTAATAAACGAACTGATCAAAGTGATGATGAGTCACCTGAACATTAAGTCGAGAGGTGATTAAATGAGTGTCGGTATTCTAATTTTTGTCATATCAGTGATCATTTCTATCATTACTACTATGCGCGAAAATAGTCATAAAGATAGACAAAATCAAAAGCCACCTCAAAAAACATCTACCGATAATGAACCAAAAAAAGGTGGCTTTTTTGAAGAAATTGAGCGAACGTTTAAAGAAATAAGTGAAGAATTAAATGAAGAAGAAAAGAAATCATCGAAACGAAAATATGATGATACGTTACCACCTTTATTCGATGAACTTCCAAAGGAAGAGCCTAAATCGAAACCTGTTGTAGAACCTATGGCACCTAAAAAACAACCAGAAACAAAACCGATGACAGAGAAACCAATTACAGTGCCTAAAGCAGAACCGGTGGAGCAGAAACATAGACCTTCTAGACAAGATAATTCTGACGAAATTAGACGTCAATTAGAAAAATCACTTAGAGATGATATTAAAACGATTCGTACTGACATTGATAGAGAAAAAGAAAAGCAAATTGCTAAAATGGAAAAACGTGCTAGAGATATTATTGAGGATAAATACTTATCTGAACGTACAAAACGTTTGAAATTAAAGCAGTTGCTTAATTCTCAAAA
The DNA here is from genome assembly GCF_017151825.1 of Staphylococcus sp. EG-SA-18. Taxonomy (NCBI): domain Bacteria; kingdom Bacillati; phylum Bacillota; class Bacilli; order Caryophanales; family Staphylococcaceae; genus Staphylococcus; species Staphylococcus sp. EG-SA-18. The sequence continues at coordinate 28,402 of NZ_JACYVY010000012.1, read as the reverse complement.
TGTCGAAAAAGATTTGACTAAATCAGCGTTCCAATTTGATAAAGATGAAGTAATCAATGGTATGATATGGTCAGAAATTTTAGCTAAACCAAAACAATTATAAAATTTTTTGAAAACAAGCACTATCGTAATGGTAGTTGCTTGTTTTTTTACGTTAAGAAAAATTGAAAAACAAAGAGAATCTTTCGAGAAATATTAGTTATTTAAATTACAACAAAAAATTGATTAGTCTAAAATTGAATCTGCTTTTATGACAAGGTGAAAAGTATAAATGATTATTTTAAATTAAAGAAAAATGAGTAAGTCAATGCAAAGATGTTTAAATCAATCAATTGCATGATATAATTAAGTAGATATTAAAGCATCATAGAATGAATATAAATGATATATGAAAAGGAGCGCGTGTATGCCTGGAATTATACAAATAGACGATATGAATCAATCTCAAGCTTTAATTGGAAATAATGATGAACATTTAAAAGCAATTGAAGAGAGTTTCGATGTTGTCATCCATGCAAGAGGACAAGAAGTTGCCGTTAAAGGTACAAAAATAGAAAACGTAGAAAAAGCGGAATCAGTATTAATCAATTTGCTGAAGGTTATTGATTTAGGTAATAATATTACAATTAAAGATGTTGAAGCAGCTATTAAAATGGCGCATAATAACACAATTCAACATCTGTTAGATTTATATGATGAAGAGATAACTAAAGATGCATTTGGTAAGACGATTCGTGCGAAAACGATGGGGCAACGTATATATGTTAATGCCATGAAAAATAATGATTTAGTATTTGGTATAGGTCCTGCTGGTACAGGTAAGACATTCTTAGCTGTAGTTTATGCAGCAAAGCAACTCCGTAAAGGTGCTGTTAAACGTATTGTATTAACAAGACCTGCTGTTGAAGCAGGAGAGTCACTTGGATTTTTACCAGGAGATTTGAAAGAAAAGGTAGATCCATATTTAAGACCTTTATATGATGGTCTATATACTGTTCTTGGGCGTGAACAAACAGAGCGATTTATTGAAAGAGGCATTATCGAAATAGCGCCACTTGCATATATGCGCGGACGAACATTAGAAGATGCATTTGTAATTCTTGATGAGGCGCAGAATACGACACATGCGCAAATGAAAATGTTTTTAACAAGACTAGGTTTTGGCTCAAAAATGGTAGTTACTGGTGACCAAACTCAAATCGATTTACCTAAAGGTGTTAAAAGTGGACTTAAGGAAGCGGTCAGTAGGTTACACAACGTTAAAGGTATAAGTATATTGAAATTAGATCAGAGCGATGTAGTAAGACATCCATTGGTAAGTAAGATCATTGAACATTATGAAGGAGAGAATTAAATGTTTACGATAGATTTTAGCGATCACACAGGCTTAGTTAAAGATGCGTGGTATAAACAAATTGAAGATTTATTAGAATTTGCTAAAAAAGAAGAGCATATAGAAGACGATGCTGAGCTTTCTGTTACATTTGTAGATAAACAAGAAATACAAGAAATTAATCGAACATATAGAGATAAAGATAAAGTTACAGATGTAATCTCATTTGCTTTAGAAGAAGATGAGCCAGAGATTGATTTTAGTGGTCTTGATATACCACGTGTTTTAGGGGATATAATTATCTGTACGGATGTAGCGCAAGAACAAGCAAACAATTACGGACATTCTTTTGAACGAGAATTAGGATTTTTAGCATTACATGGATTTTTGCATCTATTAGGTTATGATCATATGACTGAAGCGGATGAAAAGGAAATGTTTGGTCGACAAGATACAATATTAAACGCATATGGATTAACACGAGGCTAATTATGAAAAGGTTTAAATATGCACTTGATGGGCTGAAAATCTTAATTCAAAAAGACTATAAATTTCTTTTACATGTGTTTGCAATGATTGTTGCTATTGTCTTTGGTCTCGTACTAAATATTAATCGTATTGAGTGGATATTTATACTCATTGCTATTGCATTAGTTCTCACTGTTGAAGCTTTAAACACTGCTATTGAATATGTTGTCGATTTAGTGACCGTTGAATATCATGATTTAGCTAAATACGCAAAAGATATAGCGGCTTTTAGTGTACTTATAGTTTCAATATTAGCATTTATTATAGGTTTAATAGTATTTTTACCACATTTTATAGCGTTATTTTAGGGAGGCATATATGAGTTATCAACCTCATTATTTTCAAGAAGTTAGAAAAGCACAACAAGAATCATATTCGCCATACAGTCAATTTAAAGTAGGAGCTTATTTAAAAACGAAAGACGGTAGAACTTTTTATGGTACCAATGTAGAAAATGCTTCTTATCCATTATCGATATGTGCTGAACGAGCTAGTTTGGTATCGGCAATTTCTCAAGGATACAGACCAGGTGATTTTGAATCAATAACTGTAACCGTAGATGCAGATAAACCGTCATCACCTTGTGGTGCATGTCGTCAAGTTTTAAAGGAATTATGTGATGATGATATGCCTGTGTATATGACAAATCATAAAGGAGATATGGTTATGATGACAGTCGCAGAGTTACTACCATTTGGATTTTCAGGAAAGGATTTAGAATAAATGACAGAACATAAATCAGGATTTGTTTCAATTATAGGTAGACCAAATGTAGGGAAGTCAACATTTGTTAATAGAGTGATCGGCCATAAAATAGCAATCATGTCCGATAAAGCTCAAACAACTAGAAATAAAATTCAAGGTGTTATGACAAGAGATGACGCGCAAATTATATTCATTGATACGCCAGGTATTCATAAACCTAAACACAAATTAGGTGACTATATGATGAAAGTCGCTAAAAATACATTATCTGAGATAGATGCAATCATGTTTATGGTTAATGCCAATGAGGAAATTGGACGAGGTGATGAATATATTATAGAAATGTTGAAAAATGTTAAGACACCAGTATTTTTAGTATTAAATAAAATAGATTTAGTGCATCCAGATGAATTAATGCCAAAGATTGAAGAATATCAAAGTTATATGGACTTTACAGAGATTGTACCTATTTCAGCATTAGAAGGGCTAAATGTAGATCATTTTATTGATGTTTTAAAGACGTATTTACCCGAAGGACCTAAATATTATCCAGATGATCAAATTTCAGACCATCCTGAACAATTTGTAGTGGGTGAAATCATTCGTGAAAAAATCCTTCATCTTACAAGTGAAGAAATCCCTCATGCGATTGGTGTTAATGTGGACCGTATGGTTAAAGAAAGCGAAGATCGTGTTCATATCGAAGCAACTATATATGTTGAAAGAGATTCGCAAAAAGGAATTGTCATTGGAAAAGGCGGTAAAAAGTTAAAAGAAGTAGGGAAACGTGCGAGACGTGATATAGAAATGCTTCTAGGCTCTAAAGTTTACTTAGAATTATGGGTCAAAGTTCAAAGAGACTGGCGAAACAAAGTTAACTTTATTCGCCAAATTGGTTATGTTGAAGACCAAGATTAATCTTAAAAGTGGTGAAGATAATTGTTAATGCGCCAAAAAGGGATTATCATCAAAGCAGTTGATTATGGTGAATCTGATAAAATTATCACGATTTTAAATGAGCATGGTGCAAAAGTACCACTTATGGCTAGGCGTGCTAAAAAAGTTAAGACGGGTTTACAAGCGCAAACGCAATTGTTTGTTTATGGTTTGTTTATTTACAATCAGTGGCGAGGTATGGGAACGTTAAATTCTGTAGATGTTATTAGTCAACATTATAAATTACAAATGGACCTTTTCGTAAGCAGTTATGCGTCTCTGGCAGCTGAAACTATTGAGCGCTCAATGGATGAAGGTGACATTGCACCATATAACTATCAATTATTACAATTTGTTCTTGAAAAAATAGAATCAGGTACATCTGCACAGTTAATGTCAGTCGTAGTTATGTTAAAGTGTATGAAACGATTTGGTTTTACTGCATCATTTAATCGCTGTGCTGTGAGTGGTAATGACACACAAGCAGATTTAATAGGTTATAGTTTTAAGTTTGACGGTGCGATTTCAAGGCAAGAGGCTTCTAAAGATGTACATGCAGTTATATTATCGAATAAAACACTATATTTATTAGATGTATTACAAAAATTACCGATAGATAAAATGAATTCATTGAATATCCATCAAGAAATTATTGATGAAATGTCAGATATCATTTTAATGTTATATCGTGAATATGCAGGTATGTTTTTTAAAAGTCAGAAACTAATCAACCAATTAAAAAGATTGGAACAATAACATAAAATAATAAAAGGTATTCAAGTAGCCACATAGATGTGTTTATTTGAATACCTTTTTCGAATAGAAAAGAGATACTGGCAATTTTACTAACCAGTATCTCTTTTTATAAATTATATAGCCACCACATATGGTGGAGAGTCTTTTTAATTAGAATTTTGTTTTTTCAGTTAAGAAAGCTTCTAACTCTGAGATTGGCATACGAACTTGTTCCATTGAATCTCTGTCACGTACTGTAACTTGATTATCTTCTAATGAATCAAAGTCGAATGTTACACAATAAGGTGTACCGATTTCATCTTGACGACGGTATCTTTTACCGATAGATTGTGATTCATCGAAATCGATTGAGAATTTAGAACTTAATTGCTCAAAAATCTTAATCGCTTCGCCAGATAATTTCTTACTTAAAGGTAAAATCGCTGCTTTATATGGTGCTAATGCAGGATGGAAGTGTAAAACTGTACGTGCATCTTTACTACCTTCAACGCCTTCTTCATCATATGCATCACATAAGAAAGCTAATGTTACACGATCTGCACCAAGTGATGGCTCGATACAATATGGAATATATTTTTCGTTCGTTTCTGGATCATGGTATCTGAAATCTTCACCAGAGTGTTCAGCATGTTTACGTAAGTCGAAGTCTGTACGACTTGCGATACCCCATAACTCACCCCAACCAAATGGGAATTTATATTCAATATCAGTTGTTGCATTTGAGTAATGAGATAATTCATCTTCATCATGATCACGTAAACGCATATTTTCACTGCTCATATTTAAGCTTGTTAACCAGTCACTTGCAAAAGTTTTCCAATAATTTTGCCATTCGATTTCTTCTCCAGGTTTACAGAAGAATTCAAGTTCCATTTGTTCAAATTCTCTTGTTCTGAAAATGAAGTTACCTGGAGTGATTTCATTACGGAATGATTTACCAATTTGACCGATACCAAATGGTAATTTTTTACGCATTGAACGTTGCACGTTTTTATAGTTTACAAAAATACCTTGTGCTGTTTCAGGACGTAAGAAAATTTCATTTGTAGAATCTTCAGTTACACCTTGGAATGTTTTAAACATTAAATTGAATTGGCGAATTTCAGTCCAGTTAGCAGTTTTACTTACAGGACAAACAATACCTTCATCGTCAATAATTTTTTTCATTTGTTCAAAACTTAAACCATCGGCAATGAAGTTTTCATCACCTTTAACATCTTGCATATAATCTTCAATTAATTTATCAGCGCGATATCGAATTTTACTATCTTTATTATCAATCATTGGGTCGTTGAAGTTGTTTAAGTGTCCTGAAGCTTCCCATACTTTTGGATTCATTAAGATTGCAGCATCGATACCAACGTTAAACGGTGATTGTGTAATGAATTTTTGCCACCAAGCTTTTTTAACATTATTCTTTAATTCAACACCTAAAGGACCATAATCCCATGTGTTTGATAAACCACCGTAAATATCACTACCAGGGAACACAAAACCTCTGTGTTTTGCTAATGAAACAATTGTATCCATATCTTTTGCCATAATTACCTCTCCTCATACATGAAAACGCCCCATGGAAAATAACAGCATAGTAAATATGCTTTACTTCCATGGGACGAGTTAATATTTTAAATTGTATATAATACAAAATAAGTTACGTATTTAACCCGCGGTTCCACCCAAATTAGTGTAGTCACTCGCTTTTATTTTAAAATGATTCGTTGCGCCAATCTTATTGTTAAGCTTACACTATCCTTAACTCGCTGTACGTTTATTCTAATTGATAGATTATTTAAAGGCAAGTAAAATTAATGTGTTTGTGACATGAAAGAAATATCGGTATAATAATAAGTGAATAAAAAAGGGGTGAAGACCTATAGAACTCAGTCAAAGACAAGAACGAATCATCGAAATTGTTAAAACTAAAGGACCCATTACTGGTGAACAAATAGCAGATAAGTTGAATTTAACAAGAGCAACGCTTAGACCAGATTTAGCGATATTAACAATGTCAGGTTTTTTAGAAGCGCGTCCCCGAGTTGGATATTATTATTCAGGTAAATCAAAAGGTAAGTTTTTTAATGAAAAACTTCGACAATTTGAGGTTAAGGACTATATGTCTCAACCTGTTGTGCTAAGAGAGAATACAACAGTTTATGACGCTATTTGTACAATTTTTTTAGAAGATGTAAGTACATTATTTATTATTAATGAAGATAACGATTTTGTTGGTGTGTGTTCAAGAAAAGATTTATTAAGAGCTTCAATGATTGGAGCAGATATTCATACAGTACCTATCAGTGTAAATATGACACGTATGCCTAATGTCACTTATTTAGAGGAAAGCGAATTAGTCATATACGCAGCAGATAGAATGATTGAAAAAGAAATTGATTCGATTCCAATTGTAAGAAAAAAAGATAATCAAAAGTATGAAGTAATTGGAAGAATTTCCAAAACAACAATAGCTAAGTTATTAGTAGCATTATATAAAGAATAGGTGAGAAGTAATGGAAAAAATTAAAATTATCGTAGCTTCAGATTCTATAGGTGAAACGGCAGAGTTAGTTGCTAGGGCAGGTATTTCACAATTCAATCCTAAGCAATGTAAAAATGAATTATTAAGATATCCATATATTGAATCTTTTGAAGATGTTGATGAAGTGATTCAAGTTGCAAAAGATACAAATGCTATCATTGTTTATACACTTATTAAACCTGAAATGAAGCAATATATGAGTGAGAAAGTAGCAGAATTCCAATTGAAGTCTGTCGATATCATGGGGCCATTAATGGATTTATTATCAGCTTCGGTTGAAGAAAAACCTTATAATGAGCCAGGTATCGTTCATAGATTAGATGATGCATATTTCAAGAAAATTGATGCGATAGAGTTTGCAGTTAAATACGATGATGGTAAAGATCCTAAAGGATTACCTAAAGCTGATATTGTTTTACTTGGTATTTCGAGAACTTCAAAGACACCATTATCCCAGTATTTAGCGCATAAAAGTTACAAAGTTATGAATGTACCGATTGTACCAGAAGTGACACCGCCAGATGGCTTATATGATATTGATCCAAAGAAATGTATCGCACTTAAAATAAGTGAAGAAAAATTAAATCGCATTAGAAAAGAGCGATTAAAACAATTGGGACTAGGTGACACAGCTCGTTATGCAACAGAAGCTCGAATCCAAGAAGAATTGAATTACTTTGAAGAAATCGTAAGTGAAATTGGATGTCCTGTCATTGATGTTTCTCAAAAAGCAATCGAAGAAACAGCAAACGATATAATCCATTATATTGAACAAAATAAATCGAAATGATTTCATTTTTGTCAAAAATTAGGTATAATAGTATAACTAATGCTTAATAGGTGATTTAATTTGCGAATAGATCAATCGATCATTAATGAAATAAAAGATAAAACCGACATTTTAGACTTGGTAAGTGAATATGTAAAACTAGAAAAGAGAGGACGCAATTATATAGGTTTGTGTCCTTTTCATGATGAAAAGACACCTTCATTTACAGTTTCTGAAGATAAACAAATCTGTCATTGTTTTGGTTGTAAAAAAGGTGGCAATGTTTTTCAATTTACTCAAGAAATTAAAGACATATCATTTGTTGAAGCGGTTAAAGAATTAGGTGATAGAGTTAATGTTGCTGTAGATATTGAGGCAACACAATTTAACTCAAATGTTCAAATTGCTTCTGATGATTTACAAATGATTGAAATGCATGAGTTAATACAAGAATTTTATTATTACGCTTTAACAAAGACAGTCGAAGGCGAACAAGCATTAACATACTTACAAGAACGTGGTTTTACAGATGCGCTTATTAAAGAGCGAGGCATTGGCTTTGCACCCGATAGCTCACATTTTTGTCATGATTTTCTTCAAAAAAAGGGTTACGATATTGAATTAGCATATGAAGCCGGATTATTATCACGTAACGAAGAAAATTTCAGTTATTACGATAGATTTCGAAATCGTATTATGTTTCCTTTGAAAAATGCGCAAGGAAGAATTGTTGGATATTCAGGTCGAACATATACCGGTCAAGAACCAAAATACCTAAATAGTCCTGAAACACCTATCTTTCAAAAAAGAAAGTTGTTATACAACTTAGATAAAGCGCGTAAATCAATTAGAAAATTAGATGAAATCGTATTACTAGAAGGTTTTATGGATGTTATAAAATCTGATACTGCTGGCTTGAAAAACGTTGTTGCAACAATGGGGACACAGTTGTCAGATGAACATATTACTTTTATACGAAAGTTAACATTAAATATAACATTAATGTTTGATGGGGATTTTGCGGGTAGTGAAGCAACACTTAAAACAGGTCAACATTTATTACAGCAAGGGCTAAATGTATTTGTTATACAATTGCCATCAGGCATGGATCCGGATGAATACATTGGTAAGTATGGCAACGACGCATTTACTGCTTTTGTAAAAAATGACAAAAAGTCATTTGCACATTATAAAGTGAGTATATTAAAAGATGAAATTGCACATAATGACCTTTCATATGAACGTTATTTGAAAGAACTAAGTCATGATATTTCGCTTATGAAATCATCGATTTTGCAACAAAAGGCTTTAAATGATGTTGCACCATTTTTCAATGTTAGTCCTGAGCAATTAGCTAACGAAATACAATTCAATCAAGCACCAGCCAATTATTATCCAGATGATGAGTATGGCGGTTATGATGAGTATGGCGGTTATATTGAACCTGAGCCAATTGGTATGGCACAATTTGACAATTTGAGCCGTCAAGAAAAAGCGGAGCGAGCATTTTTAAAACATTTAATGAGAGATAAAGATACATTTTTAAATTATTATGAAAGTGTTGATAAGGATAACTTCACAAATCAGCATTTTAAATATGTATTCGAAGTCTTACATGATTTTTATGCGGAAAATGATCAATATAATATCAGTGATGCTGTGCAGTATGTTAATTCAAATGAGTTGAGAGAAACACTAATTAGCTTAGAACAATATAATTTGAATGACGAACCATATGAAAATGAAATTGATGATTATGTCAATGTTATTAATGAAAAAGGACAAGAAACAATTGAGTCATTGAATCATAAATTAAGGGAAGCTACAAGGATTGGCGATGTAGAATTACAAAAATACTATTTACAGCAAATTGTTGCTAAGAATAAAGAACGCATGTAGCATGTGATTTTAAAGAATAATACGAATAATGATTATGTCAAAATGTATAAGGGTAAATGATAGTTACCGCATTTAAACAACACTATTGAAAAATAAATATTGGGATTAGTTCCAATTTGTAAAATAAAATTAAAAATATGGATGAATTAATTAAGAATTTAGTTTAAAATAGCAATATTGAATAAATTTCGAATGTTCATATTTAAAATCGGGAGGCCGTTTCATGTCTGATAACACAGTTAAAATTAAAAAACAAACAATTGATCCGACATTAACATTAGAAGATGTTAAGAAGCAATTAATTGAAAAGGGTAAAAAAGAGGGTCATTTAAGTCATGAAGAAATTGCTGAAAAACTTCAGAATTTTGATATCGACTCTGATCAAATGGATGATTTCTTTGATCAATTAAATGATAATGATATTTCACTAGTTAATGAAAAAGATAGTTCAGATACTGACGAGAAACTGAATCCAAGTGATCTTAGTGCCCCTCCAGGTGTTAAAATAAATGACCCAGTTCGTATGTACCTTAAAGAAATTGGGCGTGTTAACTTATTAAGTGCACAAGAAGAAATCGAATTAGCCAAACGTATTGAACAAGGTGATGAAGTAGCAAAATCAAGACTAGCAGAAGCGAACTTACGTTTAGTTGTAAGTATTGCTAAAAGATACGTAGGTCGTGGTATGTTATTCCTTGATTTAATCCAAGAAGGTAATATGGGTCTTATTAAAGCTGTTGAAAAATTTGACTTTAACAAAGGATTTAAGTTTTCAACATATGCAACATGGTGGATTAGACAAGCAATCACTCGTGCAATTGCTGACCAAGCACGTACGATTCGTATCCCTGTGCATATGGTAGAAACAATTAATAAATTAATTCGTGTTCAACGTCAATTATTACAGGACTTAGGTCGAGATCCAGCACCAGAAGAAATTGGTGAAGAAATGGATTTACCAGCAGAAAAAGTTCGTGAAATTTTAAAAATTGCGCAAGAACCTGTTTCATTAGAAACGCCAATTGGTGAAGAAGATGATAGTCATTTAGGAGACTTTATTGAGGATCAGGAAGCACAAAGTCCTTCAGATCATGCTGCTTATGAATTATTAAAAGAGCAATTAGAAGATGTGCTTGATACATTAACTGATAGAGAAGAAAATGTATTACGATTAAGATTTGGTCTTGATGACGGCAGAACAAGAACACTTGAAGAAGTTGGTAAAGTTTTCGGTGTTACACGTGAACGTATTCGACAAATTGAAGCAAAAGCACTTAGAAAATTAAGACATCCAAGTCGTAGTAAACGTTTGAAAGACTTTATGGATTAATTTATATCAATTTTAATGATTGATACCAAGACATGAATAAGCGCTTATTTATTTTTAGATTAAGATTTAACTTGAGTGAGGTTGGTACATTGAATAATGTTCAACCTCTTTTTTCATAAAGGAGAATAAAATGATTTCGTTAAATAACCGATTAACGACGGTAAGTCGATTTTTAAAACAAGGTACAATCGCGGATATTGGCTCAGATCATGCTTATTTGCCAATCTATGCAATTCAAAACCATTTATGCGAATGCGGTATTGCTGGAGAAGTTATTCAAGGCCCTTTTCAAGCTGCTGTAAAAAATGTAGCTGCAAACCAATTAGTAGATAGAATTGATGTACGTTTAGGGGATGGCTTAAGTGTTATTCAACCTGAGGACGTAATCGATAATATCACAATATGTGGTATGGGCGGACCACTTATTGCTAAAATTTTAAAAGATGGGCAAGATAAGTTAAGTCAACATCCAAGGTTGATTTTACAAAGTAATATCCAAACTGAAAATTTAAGACAAACATTACAACAATTGAATTATGAAATAATTGATGAAATAATAATGGAAGAAAAAGGCCATATTTATGAAATTGTTGTAGCAGAATATTCTACACAATTAATAGAGCTATCATCTGATGGATTGAAATTCGGACCAAAATTGCTGAACAACAAAAATGAATATTTTATAAAAAAATGGCAAAGAGAGTTAGAAGCACTTTATCATATTAAATCGAAACTCAATACTGAACAACATCATCAACGTTTAGCTCAAATTAATGACGAAATTGCTGTAATTGAAAGGGTGTTATAGTAATGAAAATAGCTGATTTAATGACATTGTTAGATCATCATGTGCCATTTAGTACTGCTGAATCTTGGGATAATGTAGGATTGTTAATAGGTGATGAAGATGTTGAAGTTACTGGTGTTTTAACAGCATTAGACTGTACGTTGGAAGTAGTAAATGAAGCAATCGAAAAAGGTTATAATACTATTATTAGTCATCATCCTCTAATCTTTAAAGGCGTAACATCATTAAAAGCTAATGGTTATGGTTTGATCATTAGAAAACTAATTCAACATGACATTAATTTAATAGCGATGCATACAAATTTAGATGTAAATCCGTATGGTGTCAATATGATGTTGGCGAAGGCGATGGGTTTGAAGAACATTTCAATAATAAATAATCAACAAGATGTATACTATAAAGTTCAAACATATATACCTAAGGATAATGTTGGACCATTTAAAGATAAGCTTAGTGAAAATGGATTAGCGCAAGAAGGTAATTATGAATATTGTTTCTTTGAAAGTGAAGGAAGAGGGCAATTCAAACCAGTTGGTGAAGCTAATCCAACAATAGGACAAATTGATAAAATTGAATATGTAGATGAAGTTAAAATTGAATTTATGATAGATGCATATCAAAAGTCAAGGGCTGAGCAATTAATTAAACAATACCATCCATATGAAACACCGGTATTTGATTTTATTGAGATAAAACAAACATCCCTTTATGGACTTGGCGTTATGGCAGAAGTGGATAATCAAATGACATTGGAAGATTTCGCAGCTGATATTAAATCTAAATTAAATATCCCAAGTGTCCGTTTTGTTGGTGAGTCTAATCAGAAAATTAAACGTATTGCAATTATTGGTGGTTCAGGTATTGGATATGAATATCAAGCTGTCCAACAAGGCGCAGATGTCTTTGTTACAGGTGATATTAAACATCATGATGCCTTAGATGCTAAAATTCATGGTGTGAATTTAATTGATATTAATCATTACAGCGAATATGTGATGAAAGAAGGTTTAAAAACGTTACTAATGAATCGGTTCAATACAGAAAAAATAAATATAGATGTTGAAGCATCTACAATTAATACAGATCCATTTCAATATATTTAAACTAAAATCTCGGGATTTCTAAATTTTGAAATTTCGAGGTTTTAATATTTTTATTTAAAATAGCACATTTATACTTTATAATAGTAAAGATGAACATATAAGGAGGCCAAATCATGGCAAAACATCCATTCGAACAATTTAATCTAGAATCTAGTTTAATTGACGCTGTGAAAGACCTTAATTTTGAAAAACCAACTGAAATTCAGAATCGAATTATTCCAAGAATACTAAAGAGAACAAATTTAATTGGTCAATCTCAAACGGGTACAGGGAAATCTCATGCATTTTTATTACCATTAATGCAGTTAATTGATAGTGAAATAAAAGAACCACAAGCAATCGTAGTTGCACCAACAAGAGAACTTGCACAACAACTATACGATGCAGCGAACCATTTAAGCCAATTTAAAGCTGGTGTTTCAGTTAAAGTTTTTATTGGTGGTACAGATATAGAGAAAGATAGACAACGTTGTAATGCACAACCACAATTGATTATAGGCACCCCTACTAGAATTAATGACTTAGCTAAAACGGGACATTTACATGTGCACTTAGCATCATATTTAGTTATTGATGAAGCGGATCTTATGATTGACTTAGGATTAATTGAAGATGTAGATTACATTGCTGCAAGATTGGAAGATAATGCAAATATTGCGGTGTTTAGTGCTACAATTCCACAACAGTTACAACCATTTTTAAATAAATATTTAAGTCATCCAGAATATGTAGCTGTCGACAGTAAAAAACAAAATAAAAAGAACATCGAATTCTTTTTAATACCTACTAAAGGTGCAGCTAAAGTTGAAAAAACTTTAAATTTAATTGATATACTAAATCCATACTTATGTATTATTTTCTGTAATAGTAGAGATAATGCAAATGATTTAGCACGTTCACTAAATGAAGCTGGTATTAAAGTTGGTATGATTCATGGTGGTTTAACGCCACGTGAACGTAAACAACAAATGAAACGTATACGTAATTTAGAATTCCAATACGTTATTGCCAGCGATTTAGCATCTCGTGGTATTGATATTGAAGGTGTTAGTCATGTCATCAATTTTGATGTGCCAAATGATATTGACTTCTTTACGCATAGAGTTGGACGAACTGGTCGTGGGAATTATAAAGGTGTAGCAATTACGCTTTATAGTCCTGATGAAGAACACAATATTTCATTAATAGAAGATCGCGGTTTTGTATTCAATACTGTTGATATTAAAGATGGTGAGTTAAAAGAAGTTAAAGCGCACAATCAGCGTCAAGCAAGAATGCGCAAAGATGACCATTTAACTAATCAAGTGAAGAACAAAGTTCGAAGTAAAATTAAAAACAAAGTTAAACCAGGTTATAAGAAGAAATTTAAACAAGAAGTTGAAAAAATGAAACGTCAAGAGCGTAAACAATTTAGTAAGCAGCAAAATAGACAAAAACGTAAGCAAAACAAAAAAGGTTAGGTGTGTTTTATGTTATTAGGATCACATGTTTCAATGAGTGGTAAAAAGATGTTAGAAGGTTCTGCTATAGAAGCGTATGAATATGGTGAAACAACATTTATGATTTATACTGGTGCACCTCAAAACACGCGCCGTAAAAGTATTGAAGATTTAAATATAACTAAAGGTCATGAAGTGATGGAAAAATATGGCTTATCTAATATTGTTGTTCATGCACCATACATCATTAATATTGCAAATACAACCAAACCAGAAACGTTTAATCTTGGTGTAGATTTCTTGCAACAAGAAATTGAAAGAACGCAAGCTATAGGCGCTAAAGATATTGTATTACATCCAGGTGCGCATGTTGGAGCTGGTGTTGATGCCGGAATTAATAAGATTATTGAAGGATTAAATGAAGTTTTAACGAATGACAATAATGTACGTATTGCGCTTGAAACGATGGCAGGTAAAGGTACAGAGATTGGTCGCTCGTTTGAAGAGTTAGCACGTATTATTGATGGAGTTCATAATAACGAACGTTTATCAGTATGTTTTGATACATGTCATACGCATGATGCTGGATATAATGTGAAAGAGGACTTTGATGGCGTATTAAATGAATTTGATAAAATTATTGGAGTCGACAGAATCAAAGTTGTTCATGTCAATGATTCTAAAAATGACCGTGGCGCTCAAAAAGACCGACATGAAAATATTGGCTTCGGTTACATTGGTTTTGATGCATTAAATTACATTGTGCATCATGATAGTTTTAAAGATATTCCGAAAATCTTAGAAACACCTTATGTTGGTGAAGATAAGAAAAATAAAAAACCGCCATATAAACTTGAAATTGAAATGTTAAAACAACAGCAATTTGACCCAGAATTAAAAAATAAGGTTATGCAACAATAAAATGATAATGCTCTCTTCAAGAAATGCGATAAATAAAACTTGAAGGGGGCATATCTCTTTATTTTGTCTAATTTTGAGTCGTAAACATTACTGTTTACATATGTTACTAGGAGTTGTATAGTTGAATGCGAGGTGAGAATACGATGACACCAGTCTTTGAATTGAAAAATGTCAATTACTACTATGATCATAAAAAAGTGTTAGAAAATATAAACATTAAAATAAATAAAGGTGAATTTTTAGCAATTGTTGGACCAAATGGTGCTGGTAAATCAACATTATTGAAGTTGATTCTAGGGTTATTACCTTTACAAAGTGGTGAGATTTTTGTTGAAGGTATTGATTTTAAAAATAAGAAAACATCAATTAAATTAAGCTATGTATCACAAAAAGCAAATGCCTTTAATTCAGGTTTCCCAGCAAGTGTTAAAGAAGTTGTTTTAAGCGGATTAACAAAGACAAAACGTCTTTTCCAAACATTTAATAGCAAAGATAATGAAAAAGTGATTAAAGTACTAGA
Organism: Staphylococcus sp. EG-SA-18; assembly: GCF_017151825.1. NCBI lineage: Bacteria > Bacillati > Bacillota > Bacilli > Caryophanales > Staphylococcaceae > Staphylococcus > Staphylococcus sp. EG-SA-18. The sequence goes on along the minus strand of NZ_JACYVY010000012.1, from coordinate 12,816 downwards.
AAGACTGAATATAAGTGATTTAATTCATAAAAATATAGCAGAATTATCAGGTGGTCAACAACAACGTGTAATGATTGCTCGAGCATTGATTTCAGAACCTGCAGTATTAGTACTTGATGAACCAACGAATGGTATTGATGCAAAACATGTAAGTGAATTTTATAATACTTTAGATCAATTAAAACAAGAAGGTATCACCATTATCTTAGTTACTCATGATATCGGTGTTGTAGCAGATACTGCTACTGAAGTAGCATGTTTAAATAAGCATTTGCATTTCCATGGTACAACTGATGAGTTTAAATCACTTGATGAAGTTGAAATTTCAAAAATTTATGGACATCCTGTACGTTTTGTCGATCATCAGCATAATCGAGAATGTTGTAATTAATAAAGATTTGAGTTTATTTAAAATGGAAAGGCGTGTCACAATTGATAGATGCATTATTGAATTTTGATTTTATGAGGTACTCTTTAATTAGTGGTATCTTGATAGGTTTTATTGCGCCTCTAATCGGTGCTTTTATCGTTGTTAGACGACTATCACTTATAGCTGATGCTCTAAGTCATGTAACTTTAGGTGGTATATCTTTCGGTATGTTTTTACTTACTATTATGCCAACACTAGTATTTATTAATCCAATGTGGTTTGGAATCTTATTCGCAATAGTAGGTGCGCTTCTAATTGAAAAATTAAGAACGTCATACACTGCTTACCAAGAAATTGCTATTCCAATTATAATGAGTGCTGGTATCGCCTTGAGTGCAATCTTCATTTCATTAGCTGATGGGTTCAATCAAGAAATTGTTGGATTGCTATTTGGCTCAATAAGCGCAGTGAATATAAGTGATTTAACAACGATTATTGTCATTGCCATCATAGTTGTTCTGTTTATTACATTGTTTTATAAAGAATTATTTATATTGTCATTTGATGAGGAATATAGTAAAGTCATTGGCATTCCTAAATGGATTCAATTTTTATTTATTGTTATTGTAGCGATGGTTATTTCTGCCTCAATGCGTGTTGTAGGGATACTGTTAGTAAGTGCGTTAATCACGTTACCAATTGCAATAAGTATGCGAATAACAAAAAGTTTTAAGCAATTGATATTACTAAGTGTATTTTTAGGTGAATTATCAGTAATATTAGGCTTAGTCCTAGCTTTCTATATGGACATTTCTCCGGGTGGTGTAATTGTAGTTCTACTTGTTATTTTACTTATGATTACAATGGCTTATCAGAAAATGCGAATGAAGTTTAAAAAGGGAGCTAATATCAATGAATACAAATGATGCTATTAAAATTTTAAAAGAGAACGGTTTAAAATATACAGATAAACGTAAAGATATGTTAGATATTTTTGTCGAAGAAGATAAGTATATAAACGCAAAGTATATACAGCAAGTTATGGATGAAAATTATCCTGGAATTTCATTCGACACAATATATAGAAACCTGCACTTATTTAAAGATTTAGGGATTATTGAAAATACAGAACTTGATGGTGAAATGAAGTTTAGAATCGCTTGTACAAACCATCATCATCATCATTTTATCTGTGAAAAGTGTGGAGATACAAAGGTAATAGATTATTGTCCAATAGATCAGATAAAGTTATCACTACCTGGTGTTAATATTCACAAACACAAACTTGAAGTTTATGGTGTATGTGAGTCTTGCCAAGATTAATATAAAGAAATGAGATTTATGCACATTTGGTCAGATGTATGCATAAATCTCATTTTTTAAATTATAGAAGATAAAGGTTCATTTCATACTCCGTTCGTATGATTTTATGGCAAATCTGTTAACTTTTTATATACAAAATGTTTAATTATTTTTGATTTGAGTTATATTAAATGAGTAGAGAAAATAATAAGTAGTAGAATTTAAGCAAATTCTTTGTTGAACCAGTCACTGCTTGTTATTATTTACTTACAGACATTTTAGGAGGATGATTATTTATGGCTTTTGAATTACCAAAATTACCATACGCATTTGATGCATTAGAACCACATTTTGACAAAGAAACTATGGAAATTCATCATGACAGACATCATAACACTTATGTTACGAAATTAAATGCTGCAGTAGAAGGTACAGATTTAGAATCTAAATCTATTGAAGAAATTGTTGCTAATTTAGACAGTGTACCAGCTAACATCCAAACTGCTGTACGTAATAATGGCGGTGGACATTTAAACCATTCATTATTCTGGGAGTTACTTTCACCAAACTCAGAAGAAAAAGGTACTGTAGTAGAAAAAATTAAAGAACAATGGGGTTCTTTAGAAGAATTTAAAAAAGAATTTGCTGACAAAGCAGCTGCACGCTTTGGTTCAGGTTGGGCTTGGTTAGTCGTAAACAATGGCCAGTTAGAAATTGTGACTACACCAAACCAAGATAATCCATTAACTGAGGGTAAAACACCTATTTTAGGTTTAGACGTATGGGAACACGCTTATTACCTAAAATATCAAAACAAACGCCCTGACTACATTGGCGCATTTTGGAATGTAGTTAACTGGGAAAAAGTTGACGAATTATATAATGCAACAAAATAAAGTATGATTACTTGTTCGGTCTCTTAAATGAGACCGTTATTTTTTTGTCAAAAAGATAGAAATAATTTCTAAATTCATATATGATTTAAAGTGAAAGACTTTGAATAGAGGTAGGTAGTTTTGTTAAAAAGACTAAAAGAAAAATCAAATGATGAAATCGTTCAAAATACAATTAACAAGAGAATTAACTTTATATTTGGTGTGATTGTATTTATTTTTGCAGTACTAGTACTACGTTTAGGTTATTTACAAATCGCACAAGGCTCACATTATAAACAAATTATAAAAAATGATGAAAACATTACAGTGAATGAGTCTGTGCCAAGAGGTCGTATTTTAGACAGAAATGGGAAAGTTTTAGTTGATAATGCTTCTAAAATGGCTATTACATATACTAGGGGTCGAAAAACAACACAATCGGAAATGTTGGATACGGCTGAAAAGTTATCAAAGCTAATCAAGATGGATACTAAGAAAATTACAGAACGTGATAAGAAAGATTTCTGGATTCAGTTGCATCCTAAAAAAGCAAAAGCAATGATGACAAAAGAACAAGCTATGTTAGCAGATGGAAGTATTAAACAAGATCAATATGATAAACAACTGTTATCGAAAATCAGAAAATCACAATTAGATGAATTGTCTTCTAAAGATTTACAAGTTTTAGCTATTTTTCGAGAGATGAATGCAGGAACAGTTTTAGATCCACAAATGATAAAAAATGAAGATGTCAGTGAAAAAGAGTATGCAGCAGTTTCTCAGCAACTTTCCAAATTACCAGGTGTTAACACGTCTATGGATTGGGATAGAAAATATCCATATGGCGATACTTTAAGAGGTATATTCGGAGATGTATCGACACCTGCTGAAGGTATTCCAAAAGAATTGACAGAACATTACTTATCCAAAGGATATTCACGCAATGATCGTGTTGGAAAATCTTACCTAGAATATCAATATGAAGATGTATTGCGTGGTAAGAAGAAAGAAATGAAATACACAACGGACAAATCTGGTAAAGTTACATCTTCAGAAGTGTTAAATCCTGGCGCTCGCGGTCAAGATTTGAAATTAACGATCGATATAGATCTTCAAAAAGAAGTAGAAGCATTATTAGATAAACAAATTAAGAAGCTTCGCAGTCAAGGTGCCAAAGATATGGATAATGCAATGATGGTTGTACAAAATCCTAAAAATGGAGACATTCTTGCGCTTGCCGGAAAGCAGATTAATAAGAGTGGTAAAATGACTGATTATGACATTGGTACGTTTACTTCTCAATTTGCGGTTGGATCTTCTGTAAAAGGTGGAACATTATTAGCTGGTTATCAGAATAAAGCTATCAAAGTTGGAGAAACAATGGTCGATGAACCATTACATTTCCAAGGTGGTTTGACAAAACGATCATACTTCAATAAAAACGGGCATGTATCTATTAATGATAAGCAAGCTTTGATGCATTCATCAAACGTATATATGTTTAAAACAGCATTAAAATTAGCGGGAGACCCTTATTATTCTGGTATGGCTTTACCTTCAGACATAAGTTCACCTGCCCAAAAGCTAAGAAGAGGATTAAATCAAGTAGGCTTAGGTGTGAAAACAGGGATAGATTTACCAAATGAAACAAGAGGTCAAATCGAACCATTAACAAATAATCCAGGTAATTATCTAGATTTATCAATTGGTCAATATGATACCTATACACCATTACAATTATCACAATATGTTTCAACTATAGCGAATGATGGTTATAGAATACAGCCACACATTGGATTAACGATTCATGAATCAACTAATAAAGATGAGGTTGGTCCACTCAAGAAGAAAATTAATGGCACTGTCTTGAACAAGGTTAATAATACTGAAAAGGAAATCAAACAAATTCAAGAAGGATTCAAAATGGCATTTAATGATAAAGATGGTACTGGATATGTTAGTTTTAAAGATACAGTAGTACCTACTGCTGGTAAAACGGGTACCGCTGAAGTGTTCCAAAACGGAGAGCCAAGAGTTAACTCTACTTATATAGGATACGCGCCAATTGATGATCCAAAATTAGCGTTTTCAATTGTATATACAAATCAGCCTGTACCACCACCATGGTTAACAGGTGGAGACTTAGGTAGAGATGTAATTAACTACTACTTTAAGCAGTTAGGTAAAGATGATAAAAATAAAGACAAAGACAAATAAAATTTAACCTGACGATTGTGTAGCGCATGGTTGTAAAATTTTAACTTTGCAAATATTATAGATGTTGGTATAATAATAAAGTCGTATTTAGAAATGATAAGGAGGAATAACCATGCGCGTAAACGTAACTTTAGCTTGTACGGAATGTGGTGACAGAAACTACATTACAACTAAGAACAAAAGAAATAATCCAGAACGTGTTGAAATGAAGAAATTCTGTTCACGTGAAAACAAACAAACTTTACACCGTGAAACAAAATAATCATTAAAATTAAATTTAAATTAACAATAAAAAAGGTGAAATCTCAAAATAAGAGGTTTCACCTTTTTAATTATGCACACGTATGAAATGATAAAAGATTTTCAATTGAAATAATAAATTTTAGAATTGTCGCATAATTCATCATGACAACATAATGACATGTATTGTTATTAACGATATAATAGAATTGAATAAAGTGGGTGATAATGTGACTAAAAATGAGATTAGAAAATACATTTTACATAAAATGAAGAATTTTAATAAAGCTGAAAAGCGAAAAGCAGACACATGGTTAAGAAATCAATTTTTTGCAACTGAAGAATACAAAGAAGCAAACGCAATTGCGCTAGTTCTTTCTTTTAATCATGAAGTAGATACTTTTTCTATTATTGAACAAGCCTTAATGGATCATAAACGTATTTTTGTACCGAAAATGGATTATTTAAATCATCAAATGACTTTTAAAGAAATATTTAATCTCAAAGATATTGATGTCGATAATAAGGGGATTTACTATCCAACTTCAAAAGGTGAAACAACGAATAACCTAGATTTAATTGTTGTTCCTGGTGTTGGATTTCAAGACGATGGATATAGAATTGGGTATGGTGGTGGCTATTACGACAGGTTTTTAGCTAATTATCAGACAAAGACAATAAGCTTATTATACGATTTTCAAATAACATCATTTGAACCGGAATCATTCGATCAACCAGTCGATAAATTGATTATATATCAATCAGCATAGTGGAGGACTAAATGAACATAGACAAACAATTTTGGAAAACAATATATTATTGGATTAGGTACTTGAATTTTGATATTGTCAGTAGGGAAAAAGATGACCAAGAAATTTGGTTAGCCCATAAAAGAAAAAAACAAGTAGTCATTTTTAAACAACATATCAAGTCTACCCAAGAAATACGTTTTGACAAAGCGAAAGTGCTTGAACACAAAGATGAAATAGCAAATTTTATTTCTTTCGAACCACAAAGTTTTGAATTTTATTATTTTACAGAATCGGAATTTTCAGAAGAACAATTAAATGAAGTTTCGCCAATTAGAATTAAATTCAATGTTATAAGACACACAAAAGATTTGATAAAGCATATGCCGAATATATTTTTGGCTAGACTTATTTCAGAAGATAATGATAAAAAGACATATATGTTCTATAAACGCAAAGTATTAACCGATAACTTTTTAGATAAATATATGCAGAAATTTTCACCGGCAACATACACAATAATATTTGTAAATGTCTTAATATGGTTATGTATGATTTTATATTTAAATAATTTTTCGGATGTAAAATTATTAGATGTTGGCGGGTTAGTGCATTTTAATGTCGTACATGGTGAATGGTATCGAATTGTTACATCGATGTTTTTACATTTTAGTTTTGAACATATACTTATGAATATGCTTTCATTATTTATTTTTGGTAAAATAGTCGAAGCAATTATTGGTTCATGGCGGATGTTAACTGTATACTTTATTGCAGGGTTGTTTGGAAACTTTGTATCACTATCATTTAATACGACTACAATTTCAGTTGGGGCTAGTGGTGCTATATTTGGTCTGATTGGATCAATTTTTGCGATGATGTATGTTTCAAAAACATTTAACAAAAAAATGTTAGGACAGTTATTAATTGCATTAGTGATATTAGTTGGTGTTTCTCTGTTTATGTCAAATATAAATATTGTGGCGCATATTGGAGGATTCATTGGTGGTTTATTAATAACTTTAATTGGCTATTACTATAAAGTGAATCGTAATATTTTTTGGATTTTACTAATTGGTATGCTTGTTATATTTATTGCACTTCAAATTAGAATTTTTACAATTAAAGAAGATAATATTTATAATAAATTGATCAAAGATGATATGACTAGTGGTAATTATGATAATGCTCAAAATATTGTGAAGCAGACAATAAATAAAAATTATGCCGATGATCAAACATATTATTTAAGTGGTATGATTATGGCTACTATCAATTCTAAGTCCGAAGGTATGACAGAATGGGAGCGAGGACTTAGAATGTTTCCTAAATCAGGTTTATTAAATTTTGAGTTAGCGATAGCAAATCGTTCATTAAATGATGATGAAAAAGCATTAAAATATGTGCGTAAAGCATTAAATGCAGACCCTAAAAATGCAGATTATATTAACTTAGAAAAAGAGTTGACTAAATCAAATGAGTCGAAAAATAAATAACTTTTATGATGTACAACAGTTATTGAAAAGTTACGGATTTCTAATATATTTTAAAAATCCAGAAGATATGTACGAAATGATTCAACAGGAGATTTCATCATTGTATCAATATGAACTGTTATCTAAGGAAGAATATTTGAAATGTACGTTGATAATTAATCAGAGAAGGAATGAACAGAAATGACAAAAATTATTTTAGCAGCTGATGTAGGCGGGACGACTTGTAAATTAGGTATTTTCACACCTGAATTAGAACAATTACATAAATGGTCTATTCACACTGATACATCTGATAGTACAGGATATACACTTTTGAAAGGAATTTATGATTCGTTTGTTGAAAAAGTAAATGAAAATAATTATAATTTTTCAAATGTACTTGGCGTAGGTATTGGTGTACCAGGTCCTGTTGACTTTGAAAAAGGTACAGTAAATGGAGCAGTAAACTTATATTGGCCAGAAAAAGTTAATGTACGTGAGATTTTTGAACAATTCGTTGATTGTCCAGTGTATGTAGATAATGATGCTAACATAGCTGCTTTAGGGGAGAAACACAAAGGTGCTGGTGAAGGTGCCGATGATGTTGTTGCCATCACACTTGGTACAGGTCTAGGTGGAGGAATTATTTCAAATGGTGAAATCGTACATGGTCATAATGGCTCTGGCGCAGAAATAGGTCATTTTAGAGCAGACTTCGATCAACGATTTAAATGTAATTGTGGTCGTTCTGGATGTATTGAAACAGTTGCTTCAGCGACAGGCGTTGTTAACTTAGTTAACTTCTACTATCCGAAGTTGACGTTTAGATCTTCTATATTAGAATTGATTAAAGAAAATAAGGTTACAGCAAAAGCTGTTTTTGATGCGGCAAAAGCTGGTGACCAATTCTGTATTTTCATTACTGAAAAGGTTGCAAACTATATTGGATATTTATGTAGTATTATTAGTGTTACAAGTAATCCGAAATATATCGTTCTAGGTGGAGGAATGTCTACTGCAGGACCTATTTTAATTGAAAATATTAAAACAGAATATCATAATTTAACATTTGCACCTGCTCAATTTGAAACTGAAATTGTACAAGCGAAATTAGGTAATGATGCAGGTATTACAGGAGCAGCAGGATTAATCAAGACCTATGTATTAGATAAAGAGGGGGTAAAATAATGGCTATTGTTGATGTGGTTGTTATTCCAGTTGGAACGGAAGGTCCGAGTGTTAGTAAATATATTGCAGATATTCAGAAAAAACTTCAAGAATATAAAGCAATGGGTAAAATTGATTTTCAATTAACACCAATGAATACTCTAATTGAAGGTGAATTAAGCGATGTATTAGAAGTTGTGCAAGTGATACATGAATTACCTTTTGATAAAGGTTTAAGTAGAGTTTGTACAAATATCCGTATTGATGACCGACGAGACAAATCTAGAAAAATGAATGATAAACTAACATCAGTACAAAAACATTTAGAAAATAGTGGTGAAAACCTATGAGGATTTCAAGCTTAACTTTAGGCTTAGTTGATACTAATACGTATTTCATCGAAAATGACAAAGCTGTTATTCTGATTGACCCTTCAGGTGAAAGTGGAAAAATTATTAAAAAATTAAACCAAATAAATAAACCGTTAAAAGCTATTTTATTAACACATGCACACTTTGATCATATCGGAGCAGTCGATGATATAGTTGATCGATTCGATGTCCCGGTTTATATGCATGAAGCAGAGTTTGATTTTCTAAAAGATCCCGTTAAAAATGGGGCAGATAAATTTAAGCAATATGGATTACCAATTATTACAAGTAAGGTAACTCCTGAAAAGTTAAACGAAGGTAGCACAGAAATAGAAGGATTTAAGTTTAATGTGTTACACACACCTGGACATTCACCAGGAAGTTTAACATATGTGTTCGATGAATTCGCAGTTGTTGGAGATACATTATTTAATAATGGAATCGGACGTACAGATTTATATAAAGGTGATTATGAAACGCTAGTTGATTCTATTCAAGATAAAATATTTGAATTAGAAGGCGATTTACCTTTATTCCCTGGACATGGTCCATATACGACGGTTGATGATGAACAATTAAATCCATTTTTACACGGTTAAATTGAAGTAATAAAAACACCTCCTACGTGATTATATGTAGGAGGTGTTTTTTTGAAGATTCTATTTCAAGAAATAATTAATAAAGCGATAGAAATGAAAGCGAGTGATGTACATTTTATTCCAGTTAAAAATGAAGTAAGTATTAAATTTAGAATTAATGATAACTTGGAGCAGTATGAACAAATTGGGAATAGCATTTATCAAAAGTTATTAGTTTATATGAAGTTTCAAGCTGGGCTTGATGTTTCTACACAGCAAGTCGCACAGAGCGGTCGATATAGTTACCATTTCAATAAAATATATTTTTTGAGAATATCAACTTTACCATTGTCACTTGGCCAAGAAAGTTGTGTTATCAGAATTGTACCTCAATTTTTTCAACAACAAAAATCAACTTATAAATTCAATGATTTTAAACACCTCATGAATAAGAAACAAGGATTACTATTGTTTAGTGGGCCAACTGGTTCAGGAAAGAGTACATTAATGTATCAAATGGTCTCATACGCGAATAAAGCCTTGAATTTAAATGTAATTTCTATAGAGGATCCTGTAGAGATGCAAATTCCTGGTATCGTCCAAATTAATGTGAATGATAAAGCTGGCATTAACTATGTAAATTCGTTTAAAGCTATTTTAAGATGTGATCCTGATGTTATTTTAATAGGTGAAATCAGAGATAAAGATGTTGCCAAGTGTGTTATACAGGCTAGTTTAAGTGGTCACCTTGTTCTGACTACATTGCATGCAACTGATTGTAAAGGTGCTATTTTAAGGCTATTAGAAATGGGCATTTCTGTACAAGAATTGATACAGGCAACTAACTTAATTATAAACCAACGACTTGTAACTACTATTAAGCAACAGCGACAATTAGTATGCGAAATTCTATCTCAGCAACAACTCCGATATTTCTTTTCCCATAATCATTCATTACCATCATCATTTAAGAACTTAGAAGATAAACTTGATGATATGACAAAAGCAGGTGTCATTTGTGAAACTACAATGGATAAATACATTTAAACTACATTCTAAGAAGCGACAATTAAGTAAGGCCCAACAAATCGATTTACTTTCAAATTTATGTAATTTGTTGAAATATGGTTTCACTCTGTATCAAAGTTTTCAATTTTTAAATCTTCAAATGACATATAAAAATAAGCAATTAGGTACCACCATTCTAAGTGAAATTTCAAATGGTGCACCATGCAATCAAATATTATCACTGATAGGTTATAGCGATACTATCGTCATGCAAGTATATTTGGCAGAAAGATTTGGCAATATTATAGACGTTCTAGAAGAAACCGTAAATTATATGAAAGTGAATAGAAAGTCAGAACAACGATTGTTAAAGACACTGCAATACCCCTTAATACTAGTTTCTATCTTTATTGCTATGATTATTATATTAAACCTCACAGTAATTCCACAGTTTCAACAATTATATACTTCTATGAATATTCAACTATCTTCTTTTCAAAAAACATTGTCTTTTTTCATTACCAGCTTACCTACTATAATTGTAGTAATGCTCATAATAGTATCTATGTTGGCTATTATTATGAAATTAATTTATAACAATTTAAATATGCTCAATAAGATAAACTTTGTGATGAAACTACCGCTAATATCAGGCTATTTCCAATTATTTAAAACTTATTTTGTAACTAATGAATTAGTGTTGTTTTATAAAAATGGTATTACACTTCAATCAATAGTAGACGTTTATATTAACCATAGTAGTGATCCATTTAGACAGTTTCTAGGTAAATACTTATTAACTTATTCAGAAATGGGATATGGTTTGCCTCAAATTTTAGAAAAACTAAAATGCTTTAAGCCTCAATTAATTAAGTTTGTGCTACAAGGTGAAAAGAGAGGGAAGCTAGAAGTAGAACTAAAGTTATATTCACAAATATTAGTAAAACAAATAGAAGATAAAGCGATAAAACAGACTCAGTTTTTACAGCCTATTTTATTTTTGATTTTAGGTTTATTTATTGTCGCAATTTATTTAGTAATTATGTTACCAATGTTTCAAATGATGCAAAGTATAAAATAATGGAGGTTAATATATGTTTAAATTTCTTAAGAAAACTCAAGCGTTTACATTGATAGAGATGCTATTAGTGTTATTAATCATCAGTTTATTATTAATTTTAATCATTCCAAATATTGCTAAACAAACTGCTCACATACAATCAACAGGTTGTAATGCACAGGTAAAAATGGTTAATAGTCAAATTGAAGCGTATGCATTGAAACATAATAGAAATCCATCGTCTATTGAAGACTTAATTGCAGATGGTTTTATAAAAGAAGCACAAAAGACATGTAAATCAGGAGAGACAATCACAATTAGTAATGGAGAAGCAGTTGCAAATTAGAAAGCAGTCAGCATTTACTATGATTGAGATGCTTGTGGTAATGATGTTAATCAGTATATTTCTACTTTTGACAATGACATCTAAAGGATTAAGCAATCTTAGAGTAATAGATGATGAGGCAAATATCATTTCTTTTATTACTGAATTGAATTATATTAAGTCGCAAGCTATAGCAAATCAAGGATATATCAATGTTAGATTTTATGAAAACAGTGACACTATTAAAGTAATAGAGAATAATAAAATACGATTTCTAAAATTAAAAGTAGGCAAAATAATTAATGTTGCAAAAGTTGATATTATTGCCTTTGATAAAAAAGGGAATATCAATAAATTTGGTAGCATAACAATTGACAATAACAATTCAATTTATAGAATAATATTCCATATTGAAAAAGGAAGAATTCGTTATGAAAAGCTATAAGTGTAAAGGTTCATTCTTAATAGATAGTATGGCTGGATTTTTGCTAATTGGATTGATTACATTACTATTGATACCAATGATGAATCAAATGCAAGCGAGTATAAACCATAAACTACAAACAATTGATGCTTCTAAAGTAATTTTGACGACTGTATCTAAAATTAATAAAGAAGAACTTAAGAAGGGGGTAACTATAGGGAAGTATGATATTAAGCAAAGTGACCAACAAATTTGTGCTATTTCAAAAAATACCACTTCTTATCAAAAGACATGTATACAGTATTAATGTCAAAGCTTTTTCGCTCATTGAAATGTTAGTAGCGATGATGGTTATAAGTATAACTTTACTAATTGTTCCAGACTTAATTAGACTTAGTAAAACTTTTCTAATTGAAAGTAGGGATTTAACAACTGTAGATTTCGAATTTTTCTCAAGAGATATTCTAGATGATTTTAAAGGAGTAGATAGAAACGATATTGAAATTAGGCAACACCGTATCATTTTACATAAAGGTGAAGAAATGATCGAATACAAATTAATTAATAATAAAATTATTAAAGTTGTAAATGACAGAGGAAATATAACAATGATTAATAATGTTACAGCATTTACTGCAAATATCTACTATAAATC